>JBFWTF010000001.1:0-46161 GCA_050247995.1 Methyloceanibacter sp.
CCGCCTCCGCGCGCGCCTCTATCAAGATCTTCTGAGCGTCGATATGGCTGAGGCAGCCGAGCCTGATGCCGGCGCCGAGCAGTCCGGTCGCGAAACTGTGCGCCTAAAGCGCGACGGCGTCCGCTTCGCCCAGTCCGGCGCGCCCCCAGAGATAGCCCTGCATCGCCGGGAGATGCGCGTAAGCCTCGGCCCGCTTGACCTTGTCGCGATAGGCGCCCGCGTCGCCGATGCCGAGCCGCGCGAACACCGAGAGCAGGGCCTCGCCCATGCGGCGCGAGCCCGAGCGGAACTCGGCGCAAGGCGTCTGGATCTCGACCTGGTCGTCGATCGCGGCAACATCGTCGAGGTTCATCCGCGCCCGATGCGCCGCCACGACAACTGCGCGGTCGAACTCGGCCCAGCGCGCCCCCAACTGACCGATGACGAAGGCGCGAGCGTCGTCTGCGCCGCGAATGGCGCCGCTGTCAGATAAGCCTTCGAGGCCCCAGGAAAAGGAGACGGCGCCGGAGGGGAAGAAGCTGTCGCCGAACTGGAGGAGGGCGAGCGTCTCGGCGAGCGTGCTCATTCCATGCTCCAGGCGATGCGGCCCGAGCTCACCAGAGGTTCAAGGTGATGGACATAATGCTCGGCGGGGCCTTGCGTGGCGATCAGGATTGCGCCCGGCTCGAACCTGACCTTCCAATGATGATTTCCGGCGCAATAGCCGGCTTCCAGCGCGGCGTCGGCGTCGCGCGGGGTGAGGCGGAGCCAGCGCGGCGCGGCCGTGCGCAGGACGATGGCGCGGGTCGCATCGATGAACAGCACCGCGCCGTCGGTGAGCCGCTCCCCGGCCGCGAGCGCGATGGCGAGGTCGGTGCCCTTGTCGGTCGTGCCGCGCAAGCGCCGCCGCGCCGTATCCTCCTCGCCGATGAGGAGCGTCTCGACCCGGCCCACATGCTCCAGATGATGCAGCCGGTCGGCGAGAGAGGGGTCGCTGGCCGTGCCCACGATCGCCGTAACGGTCATCATCTGCCGAACTCCACGCCAACCGACGCGACAAGCACTTCCGGGGCCTCCGGCTATTCCGCGGCGGCGAGATCCGAACGGCGCAAGCGCGGATCGACCAGCTCGCCCCGCGCCCGCGCCATCGCCGCCATCAGCCTGAGCACGGTGCACACGGCGAGGCGCGAGGTCGTGCCGCTGACGTCGAACACGGGCGCAAGCTCGGTCACGTCGATCAGGCTCACCGTCTTATGCTCGCCGATGATGTCGGCGACGCGCACGATCTCTCGGCTCTCGAGCCCCCCGGGCTCGGTCGCGGTCACGCCGGGAGCGGCCGAAGAGTCCATGACGTTGAAATTGAAGCTGAGATATTGCGCGTCGGTCCCACTCCAGACGCGCTCCACCGCCTCGCGCGTCACCGTGTCGATGCCCCGGTCATAGATTTCGAACATCGGGTAGAAGCGCAAGCCCCGCGCTTTGGCGAGATCGATATAATCCTTCGGGTTCATCGAGTTGCGGGCGCCGATATGGGCGACATTGGCGGCCGGGAGGTTGGGCAGCTCGGTGATGCGGGCGAGCGCGCACGTGCTGAGCAGCTTCTCCCCGGCCCAACTGTCGGCAAGGTCGAGATGCGCCCCGAAATGGAGGCAGCCCATCGTCTTGCCGGCGCCGATATGGTCGGAGAGCGCCCGCGCCGCCTGGATCGAGATCGAGCGGTCGCCGCCGACGACGATCGGGGTTTTTCCGGCCTTGAGCACCGTGGTCACGGCGCGATAGATGCGCTCGCGCGCGCTGTCGGGATTGACCTTCGGCATCGGCACATCGCCGCAATCGACCGCGAGTCCGTAGAGATCGACGCCGAACTCGAACCAGTAGGAAAGATATTCCTGCGAGGCGATGCGGAACTCGCGCGGTCCGTCCTCGCTGCCGGGCTTGCCGACATTGCCCTCGTCGAACGGCACGCCGACAAAGGCGTAGCGCGCGGTTTGCGCTTTCAGCGCGTCGACCTCGAGCGGCACGTGGGGCGCGCGCAAGAACGTGAGCTGTCCCGGCGCGCGGTAGTTCTCGCCGCCCTCGCCGCCAAGGGGAGAAAACAGATGGGCGTAGCTTTTCGCAGGGTTCATGGCCGTTTGCTCTTCTCGTTACACCGTACGTTCAAGGTTGCTGTCCGCGGTCGCGCAGGGTCTTCGCCCGGCTCCCGAGGAAGTGGTAGATCATCAGCGCCGCCGTCTTGATGCTGATATGGCTCACGTCGAATTGCGGGCAGAGCTCCGACACCTCCATGATATCGGCGCCGAAGGTGCCCGCGGTGCGCGCGAGCTGGATGATCTCGCGGCCCTTCAGCCCGAAACATTCCGGCGCCGTCGTCCCCGGCATGCAGCTCGAGTCGATCGAGTCCGTGTCCCAGGAGAAATAGACGCCGTCGGTCCCGTCCCAGGCGCGCGTGAAGATCTCCTTGGTGCACTCGACCACGCCGCGGCGCGCGACGTCCTGCATGGGAATGAGGCGCACGTCGTTGTCGACGAAGAAGTCGTACCAGTCCTTGGGGTTGAGCCCTTTGCGCGAGCCCATATGCACCATGTTCTTGGCGTTGCAGTTCGGCAGGTCGAGCGCGCGCGACGGACCCGAGCAATTGGTGAAGGCATTGCCGGCCCAGTCGGGTGCGGCGTCGAGGTGGCAATCGACGTGGAGATAGCCGATCTTGCCGCTCTTGTGGAAATCCGACAGCGCGCGGGCGCCCGGGATCGGCACCGAGTGATCGCCGCCGCACAGCACGACCTTGGCGCCGCCATGCAGGCACTCCGTCAGGTAGTCGTAGATGTATTCGTGCGATTTGGTGTTGTTGCCCGGGACGATGGGGATGTCGCCGCAATCGACCACCCGGAAGAAGGTGAGGAGATCGACGTCGTACTCGAACATGTAAGGGAAGTACTGCGTCGAGGCCTCGCGGATGCCGGCCGCGCCTTGCGAGGTGCCGGTGCGGACCACCTGACCCTGATCCCAGGGCACGCCGATGAAGCAGATCTTGGCCCCCATGGCGCGGATCGCCTTGCGGTCCGGCGGGCAATAAGGCGCGCCCATGAAGGTGGCGATGCCTTGCGACTTGAAGGTGCCGTTATGCAGCTTCGGCGAATAGATGTGATCGTCGGCCCCCGTGTGCTGATGGGGACCGCGATGCTGGTGCGGCACATGCTGCCAGCCGGTCTGCCCTTCTGCGCTCATCTCTTTCCCGCCTGTTGTGGATTGGATTTTTCTTGCCGATCCGCGCCGCCGCTCTCGAGTCGATGACCCTCGGGGCGAAGCCCCCCGGGCGGCACGAGCCCGATCGACACGAGTTGCATCTCGCGTCCCGTCAGCACTTACGGCGACGGACGCCCGCACTCGGGTCAGCGGCAATTGTAGAGCGCCGCCGGGGTCATGACCGCGTCGCAATGGGTGCAGAGCACCGTGAGCGGCACCTCGTCGATGTTGAGCCGCGCGCCCTCGCACAGCGTGTCCCGCGCCGCCGACGGGAAACAGAAATAGAGCGAGCGCGCGATGCCCGAAAGCACGCCCATGCGCAGGTTGATCTCGGCGACGCGGGCGGCGCCGAGGCTTTCCGCCTGGTGGCAGACCTGATCGACCAGGGCCGTCGCGATCGTCATCTCATGCATGGCAGAACGCCGCCCCTTCCACCCGCGCCGGCCGCCCGGGCGCCTTCGTCAGCCACTCGATCCAGCCGGCCATGCCTTCACCGGTCCGCGCCGAAACCTTGAGCACGGCGATATCGGGATTGATCGCGCGCGCATGGGCGATGCAGCGCTCGACGTCGAAATCGAGATGCGGCAGGAGGTCGGTCTTCGACAGGACCATCGTGCTCGCGGCGGCGAAGGCATCGGGATATTTCAGCGGCTTGTCGTCACCCTCGGTCACCGACAGGATCGCCACCTTGTGCGCCTCGCCGAGATCGAAGCCCGCCGGGCAGACGAGGTTGCCGACATTCTCGATGAAGAGGATGGAGTTTGCCGCAAGCGGCAGCTCGTCGAGCGCGTGCCCGACCATATGGGCGTCGAGGTGGCAGCCGCGCCCCGTATTGATCTGCACGGTCGGCACGCCGGTCGCGCGGATGCGCTCGGCGTCGAGCGAGGTCTCCTGATCGCCCTCGATCACGGCGACGGGCACGGACGCTTTCAGCATCTCGATGGTCTTGACCAGGAGCGTCGTCTTGCCGGAGCCCGGGCTGGAGACGAGATTGAGGGCGAACACGGACGCGGCGTTCAACCGGTCGCGGTTCTCGCGCGCATAGGCGTCGTTGCGGGCGAGGATGTCCTGCTCGATGCGCACGAGGTCGTGCGGCGCATGATGGCCGTGTCCCTCATCGCCGTGATGGTGATGATGGCCATGATCGTGGTTGTGACCATGACCGTGGTCATGGTGCTCGCTATGATGGCTGCAACCGCATACGCCGCACATGGTGATTCCTCCCGGTGAATGTCTCGGTGCTACGAGGCCAAAGCCTCCAAATCGTCGCGCATCTCTTCGCGCATGAGAGACATGATCTTCTTTTCGAGATCGTAGAAGCCGTCAGCCTCCATCATCTCCTCGTGGCTGGCAAAGCGGCGCCCCTGCTTGAACTCCGTCACCAGCGTCTCGCGGACGGTGCCCGGATGGCGCGACATGAAGACGATATGGTCGGCGAGAAAGATGGCCTCGCCGATGTCGTGAGTCACGAGCAGGACGGTCGCCTTCGACTTCTCGACGATGCCGATCATCAGCTCCTGCATCTGCCATTTGGTCTCGGCGTCGAGCGCGCCGAACGGCTCGTCCATGAGCAGGATCGACGGTCCGTTCGCGAGCGTGCGGGCGATCGCCACCCGCTGCTGCATGCCGCCCGACAGTTCCCGCGGATAGGCGTCGCGGAACTTGGTCAACTTGACGAGCTGAATGAAGCGCTCGGCGTTCTTGGCCCGCTCAGACCTCGACACGCCGTTGATCCGCATACCGTACTCGACGTTCTTCTGCACCGTCATCCAATCGAACGAGGTGTAGCGCTGGAACACCATGCCGCGCGACTTGTCGGGCCCGTCGATCTCCTTGCCGTCGAGGAACATGGCGCCGCTGGTCGGGTCTTCGAGGCCGGCGACGAGGCGGAGCACGGTGGACTTGCCGCAGCCGGACGGTCCGAGCAGGGCGCAAATCTCGCCCTCCCTCACGTCGAACGACACATCGCGCACTGCCTCGATCTCGGCCCCGTTGCCGAGATCGTAGGTCTTGCCGACGTCTCGCACCGACAATTTCGGCGTTGCTGAGCTCGGCGAGGTCTGCTGCGGCATAGCCATCGGAAGTCCGGTCTTTCGTCAGAAGAAGCGCAAATATTCCCGCTTTTCCCAGTCGGTGACGGTCTCGTGAAAGCGGTCCCACTCGTCCTGCTTATGGGTCACGTAAAGCCTGTGCATGGTGTCGCCGAAGACGTGCTTCGCGAGCGGGTCGGCGGCGAAGCCCGCGATCGCCTGATCGAGGTTGCGCGGCAGCGGTTTCACCTTGCCCTTCTCCTCGCCGGTCAGGTCGTAGAGCGATTTCTGCAGCGGCGGACCGGGGTCGATCTTCTCGCGGATGCCCTCGAGCGAGGCCGCGCAGGTCATGGCAAGCCCGAGATAGGGGTTCACGCACATATCGACGGCGCGGTTCTCGATGGCGAAGCGCGCCTGCGGGAAGCGCAACATGGCCGAGCGGTTGTTGACGCCGTAGGTGATGTGGGTCGGCGCCCACGTCACGGTGCCGCCCTCGAATTCGCGCGCGCGCCCGATCAGGCCCTTGTAGCTGTTCACCGTCTGGCAGTTCACGGCGGTGAGCGCGACGCCATGCTTCAACGCGCCGCCGACGGCCCATCGCGCCGCGTCGCTCCAGCCGCCGCTGGCCTCGTCCTTGAACAGATTCTTGCCGGGATTTGCCGTCGACTGGACGCTCCAATTGATATGCGCGCCGCTGCGCCAATCGCCTTGCGCCGGCTTCGGCATGAAGGTCACGAACATGCCGTGGCGCTTGGCGACTTCTTTCAGAAGAATGCGCAGGAAAGTGAAGCGGTCGGCCATGCCGAGCACGTCGGCGTAGTGGAAATCGACCTCGAACTGCGAATAGGCGCCCTCGCACACGACATTCTTGAGGCCCCAGCCCATCCCGTTGAGCTGCGCGATCACGTCGGCGAGGAAGGGCATCGAATCGAGCGAATACTCGACGTCATAGCCGAAGGCCTGGCGCTTCGGCCTGAAGCCTTCGCCCGGCTCGGGATCGTCGTCGATGCCTCTGACCGGCTGCCCGTCTTCGTCGTAGCGGAGCACGATGAACTCGGGCTCCATGCCCGCGAAAAAGGCATAGCCCGCGTCGGCCGCCTCCTTGACCGTCCGCTTCAGCGCCATGCGCGGGCAGACATTGTAGGGCGCGTCCTCGTAGAAGAGATCGGCGAAGACGATGGCGATCTCGGGGTTCCACGGGCAGACGAAGATCGCATCGAGATCGGGGATCGGAATCTGATCGGGGTCGGCGGGACCAAGCTCGGGGAACGCCGCGACCGAATGCACGGCGAATTGCGGCCCCTTTCCGATGCACAAATTCTCGAACTCCGAGACGGGAACGGGCTTGGTCTTGGGGCTGCCGAGTATGTCGATCCAGGTGGACATGACGTATTTGACGCCGGCCTTCTCCAGCTCGGTTCTGGCTTTGTCGATGCGGGCGCGATCGGGCAGCGCTGCCGCAAGCGAGGTCGGATAGATGCTCGTCATGGACGGTCTCTCCAATTTTCGTGACGGCGCCCCGGCCGGGCGCTGTGGCCCGGCCGGGCGCGTCGCGTCAGCCGCGATAGCCGCTGTCGTACAGATCCTTGAGCAGGCTGCAGTCGATGCCCTTCTCCGGCGGGTACTCCTCCTTCACCACGCCGAACTTCACCCACCAGGAATTGGTGAGCTTGTAGTGATCGACCATCTGCCCGTTCTTCTGCCCGAAGGGCGGATTGCCGGGCGCCACGCCGCAGAACTGCGCCGCCTCGATGAAGGTGTAGGGATAAAGCCCCGAATCGAGGCCGGTGCCGTCCTTGCCGATGACGAGCTCGACATCGGCGACGGACATTTTCATGCCGTCGGCGATGATCTTGTTGGCTTCCTCGGGGTTCTTCTTCCAATAAGCGATCGCGTCGTACATCGCCTTGAGAGCTTTGAGCGCCACCTCGCGATTGTTCTTGGCCCAGTCGGCGTTGATGAAATGCGCGTCGGCGATGAGCGCGTTCTGGGCCCATTCCGCGTCGGCGGTGCTGGCGACCACTCTTGATCCATCGACCGCACCCAAGGTCTGCGTGCCGAACGGCTCCCACAGCTCGGCGCCGCCGACCGTGCCGCTGATCATGGCGGCCGCGGCCTGATCCATGATGACGTTCACATACTCGACCGAGTCGAAGGGAAGTCCGTTCTTCTCGAGATAGATGCCCATCATGATCTGGGGCAGACCGCCCACCATGACGGCGACCTTCTTGCCCTTGAGGTCCGCGGCCTCCTTGATTTCGGGCCTGAGGATGATCTTATCGGTGCCGTGCGAAAGATTGCCGTAG
Source organism: Methyloceanibacter sp. (assembly GCA_050247995.1). GTDB lineage: Bacteria > Pseudomonadota > Alphaproteobacteria > Rhizobiales > Methyloligellaceae > Methyloceanibacter. The sequence goes on from JBFWTF010000001.1 coordinate 7,559, forward strand.
GCGAACATGCGCACCGGCATATCCTGCGAGGCGCCGATCGGCGCGAACTCGGCCGTGCTCGAAACGATTTCAAGCTGCCCCGACGTCATCAGGGCAAAGCTCTGAAACGGGTCCTCGATGGCCTGGTAGGTGATATCGAGATCGGGCGCGAGGTTCTTTTCCTTGGCGATGTACCACCATCCGTAACCCGGCCAAGTCAGGCCCGCGACCCGCACTTGATCCTTCGCCCATCCCGCCGTTGCTCCCGCGCACACGAGGCACGCCGCGGCGACTGCCAAAGAGACTTGTCTCAACTTCGATAAAGACTGACCCATGGCTTCTTACTCCCGGTGGATGTGAACCAACGACAACGAAAACTCGGCTCCTACTGCTCGCTGGGCGGCATATACGGGAACAGGATCCGTTGCGCCCAACGGAAGAGAAAATCGAAGAACAGACCGACCACGCCGATCACGACGATGCCGGCCATGATCTCGTCCACTTTGAGGAAGCGCTGGCCGCGCATCATCACCGCGCCGATGCCGGTGGTCGAAGCCACGATCTCGGCGATGACGAGATAGGTCCAGCTCACCGCCAGCATCTGCCGCATCGAGATCATGATCTTCGGCGCGACGGCGGGCAGAACGATCGTGGACAGGATTTGCCAGCGATTGGCCCCGAGCGTCATCGCGGTCTCGATCAGCTCGGTGCGAACCGCGCGGGTATGGTCCATGACCAGCGTGATGAGGAAGAAGACCACGCCGATAAAGAGCAGCGCGAGCTTCGAGCCTTCGCCGGCGCCGAACCACATCAGGAGCAGCGGGATGAAGGCCGGCGCCGGCAGATAGCGCCAGGCGCTGACGAACGGATTGAGGAAGGCCTCGACGCTGCGGAACGAGCCCATCAGCACGCCGAGCGGAATGGCGATGGCGCAGGCGAGCAGGAAACTTGCGATGATGCGATAGATGCTGTCGCCGATATCGTAGAGGAAGCCGCGCTCCGCGATCATCGTGTAGAGCGTTGAGAGGACCTGATGCGGCGGCGGCATGAACAGGGTGTTGACCCAGCCCTTTGCCGCGGCGAGCTCCCACAGCCCGAAGAAGATCACCCAGATGGCGGTGCCGAGCGTGAGCGTCCACTTGAGCGGTATCGGCTTGAGATATTCAAACCACAGCGCTCGCCGTCTTTTGACCTTGGAGGCAGGTGCCGGGCTCTTATCTTGGCGCGCACGCTGCATCCCGTGCATGACTAGGGCTGTCCCCATTTCAGCATGTTCTTGTACATGGTGAGGCCGACCATCGGCTCGACCGAGGCAAGATCGTCGCGGCTATAACAATGCTCGCGGAGGAACAGCGCGAGTTGGTCATGCGTCTCGCAGATGACCTCGACCAGGAGGTCGTAGCGGCCGGCGGTAAAGACGACGTAGGTCACCTCGTCGAGGTCGCGGAAATAGTGCGCGGCCTTTTGCGGGTCGCGGCCCGAGGCGAGCTTCAAGCCGATCATGGCATAGGCGTCGTAGCCGAGCGCCATGGGGTCGGCGACGCCGATGATGCGCAAGACCTTGGAGTCGATCAGTTGCCCGACCCGGTTGCGCACGGCGCCTTCCGAGATGCCGAGCTGCTTGGCGATGGCGGTGAAAGCCGCGCGCCCGTCATTCTGCAAAATCTTGATGATGGTGAGGTCGATCGCGTCGAGCGCTGCGGGCCTGATCTGCGCCGGGGCTCCGGCCGCTCCACCCGGCCCCGATGGGGCGATGGCTGCGCGCCTGACGACGGTCAAAGGCTTCTTCGCCACCGCCATCGAAACCCCACCTCGCGTTACGCTTATCGAAGGTCGAGAGGGTATGTTTCTACGAAAATTTTATCTTCGCAAGCCCGTTTTTGCCGAATGCGTATTTTTGGTGCGTCTTGCCTACGATTTGCCCATTCCGCTCATTCCCGGGCGTCGCGGCCATCGCCGGCCCGCGTTCCGCCGCCGCGGAGGCCCAATTTTCAGTCCTCGCGGAGCGGCGTGTGGGCCATAAGCCCGCGGCCGACCATCACGCTCCAAGCCTCCTCCGCCGTGTCGACGATCTCGTACAGGGGCGGCGTCTCGGCATCGATCATCTCGAGTTCCGCGAGGGCTTCGAAATTGACCGTGGACCGCCAATAGTCGCGGGAGAACAGGATCACGGGCATCAGCGCGGTTTTTCGCGTCTGCTTCAAGGTGAGGATCTCGAACAATTCGTCGAGCGTGCCGAAGCCGCCCGGGAACACCGCGAGCGCGTTGGCGCGCATGGCGAAATGCATCTTGCGGATGCCGAAATAGTGAAAGCGGAAGGTCAGCTCCGGCGTGGTGAACGGGTTCGGCTCCTGCTCCTCCGGCAACACGATATTGAAGCCGATGCTCGGCGCGCCGGCATCGGCCGCGCCGCGGTTCGCCGCCTCCATGATGCCGGGGCCGCCGCCGGTGACGATCACGTTCTGGCGCATGCCGCCGATCGCCAGCGCGCCGCCGCGCTCCGAGACGATCCGCCCGAAATTGCGCGCCTCCTGATACCAGGCGGAGAGACGCTTGCGCTGCTTGGCCAGATTCAGGGCAACGGCGTCGCGCGCCTCGGCCAAATCCGCGTCCGCCTGCTCGGGGGAGACGATGTGGTGGCTCCCGAAGACAACGACTGTCGAGGCGATGCCTTTCTCTTGCAGCGCGAGATCGATCTTGCTGAATTCGAGCGCCAGGCGCAGCGGGCGCATCGCATCGCTTTGGAGAAATTCGAGATCCTCGAAAGCGAGGCGATAGCTTCGCCCTCTGTCTTCAATTGGCTCTTTGTCGTCCATGTCCTCGCCAAACAGCCAGCCCCGAAAGTCCGGGTCAATAGGGAATTACCTTGGCGAAGGGCTGGGATCGGTGGGGAGAAGCGAGCGCCTGCCTCGCGCGAAACCATGGCATGGGTCCGGCGCGGGTCTTGACTGGTCGCTAAGCAATGGCTCCCCGCACCAATTTGCTACCGACCGCCACGGCGGCGCCCTTCAACGCCGCGAACTCGGCGACGATGACATAGACGGGGATCGGCGCGAGATAGGCGCGCATGCGGCCCTTGTTCTCGAAGTTCTCGCGGAACGGTCCCGCCGAAAGTTTTGCCGCGATCTTGGGGGCGATGCCCCCGCCGATATAGACGCCGCCGCGAGCGCCGAGGACGAGCGCAATGTCTCCGGCGAAGCGCCCCAGCCACGCGCCGAACAACTGCACGACCTCTTCGGCGATGTCATCGCCTCCCTCGAGCGCGAGCCGCACCACATCGACGGTTTGCGGCACCGGCGCCTTGCGGCGCGCGGCGATCGCCCGATAGAGGGCGATCAATCCCGGACCCGAAATGGCGCGCTCCGCCGACGGGCGCGTCCCTGGCGCGGACAGTTGCGCGAGAAGAGCGAGCTCCGTTTCGTCGCTGGCGCCCAACGACATGTGCCCGCCTTCTCCCGGCACCGCGACCCAATGGTTTCCCGACCAGACGAGGGCGGCGACGCCAAGCCCCGTGCCAGGGCCGAGCACGGCCTTCGTTGCATGTTCGAGCGGCGCCGTCCCGCCGATCTGGACGAGATCGGCGGAGCCAAGCGTGGGAAGGGACAGCGCGAGCGCCTCGAAATCGTTGACGACGACCATGTGCTTGAACCCGAAAGCGCGGCGCAGCTCGTCCTTGACGAACCGCCAGTCCGAGTTGGTGAAGCTTATCTCTTCGCCCTTGACCGGCGCCGCGACGGCGAGGGCGGCGTGCTCCGGCGTATATCCAAGTTCCGCCAGATAGGCGCTCAGAGCCGCCTGCAAGCTGGCGTGTTTGCTGCAAGCCGTCGAGCGGATATGCGAAAGTGAGAGCGTGCCGAGATCGGCCACAGCGAAGCGCGCGTTGGTTCCGCCGATATCGGCAACAAGAAGCCGTTCGGTTGGTCCCGTTGTGACTTGCATCGCTCCAGTTGGCTAGAGCCGGTTTCGGTCCTTTCATAAAGCGTTCGGCGCGCGGGTTCCACCCTTGCCCGGCCGCGCGAGGAGGCGAGGGCCCGCAATCGCGTCTTGTCGTCTTATATAGTGAGCCCGGCCCACGACGGTTCGGGCATGACGCGGGGATTTCAGCCGGAAAACGCCGCCTCTCGGCCGATCCGGGCCGGATCGGGCCGTCCGCGTAATGAAATGTCATTTGACTGCGAGGCTGCCTTGCGACCAATTCGGCGCCCCGCGGGAGGTTCGCAAAGCACACGGATCATTTGAGCCGCCCGCCAAATACGGTCGCTAATTGCGGAGGATTATATGAGGAAGGTATTTGTTGCATTGCTGTTGGCGGGCGCGTGCGCTTTCAATCCGCTTTCCGTCCGGGCGGAAACCGGCCTTGACGATTGCCATATCGTCAGAGGCACGGCCGATGCGCGCAACCGGGCGCTTTCGGTCGAACGCGCCGAGCGCCGCCTCCATCACCATATTGCCCATGAAATGAGAAGCCAGGGCGGAAAGTCGATCGGCCCGACCCATACGCATTGCATCCGCAATGCCTGCGAGGCGACGGCGATCGTCTGCCGTCACTAGAATTCGGCGCTGCGTCGATTCCCGGTCGGCGCGGCGCTTCCACGATATTTTTCGGCGCTCTTCTTCCTCACACCGCGGTGAAGCAATTATCGACGAAGAGATGCGCGCCGTTGATGAAGCTCGCTTCGTCGCTGGCGAGGAACAGCGCCGCGCGCGCCACTTCCTCCGGCTCGCAGATGCGCCCCTGCTGCACGGCGAGGGCGGCGTCCGACATGTCCACGCCGAGCTTGTTCAGCGCATCGACCTCGCGAAGCCCGTGCGGCGTGCGCACGAAACCCGGGCAGACGGCGTTGCAGCGGATGTTGTGGTCGCGATATTCGACCGCGATCGAGCGCGCGAACATGTGGCAGGCGCCTTTCGAGGTGTTGTAGACGACTTCGCGCGGCGTGGCCGCGATGGCCGAGATCGAGGAGGTGCAGACGATGGCGCCGCCGCCGGCCGCGATCATTCCCGGCAGCACGGCTTTGGTCATCAGGAACATGCTCGTGACATTGACAGCCATCAGCCATTCCCATTCGGCGAGCGTGGTTTCGAGGAAGGGCTTGATGAGGATCGAGCCCGCGTGATTGAAAAGCACGTTGGGCGCGCCGAGCGCGGCGGTGACGGCGGCGGCGGCCGCGTTCACCTGATCTTCCTTGGCGACGTCCGCGTGTGCGAACATGGCCGTGCCGCCGGCGCGCTCGATCTCGGCGACCACGGCGCGGCCCTCCTCTTCGTTCCGGTCGACGACGCCGACCTTGGCGCCTTCCGCCGCGAACAGCCGCGACGAGGCGCCGCCCATGCCGGTCGCGCCGCCCGAGATCAATGCGATTTTTCCTGCCAATCTGCCCGACATGGTGTCTTCATCCTTCTTCTCAGGGACCGCCTGCTATTCTAGAACGGCGTGGGTTGCGGCCGGAAGTGGCGCGCGGGGGAGGGAAGCGGCCTTGCGTCTTCGAGCGCGGTCAGACGGGGTGGCCCGATGAGCCGGTATCGTGACATCTACCAGAGCTGGAATGCCGACCCGGAGGCCTTCTGGGCCGAGGCTGCATCCGCGGTCGATTGGTTCAAGCCTTGCGATAAGGTGTTCGACGGGAACGCCGGGCAATACGGGCGCTGGTTTCCCGGTGCCCGGTGCAACACGGCGTATAATTGCCTCGACCGCCACGTTGAGCAGGGCAGGGGCGCGGCGCCCGCGCTCATCTACGATAGCCCGGTCACCGGCACCAAGCGGACCTTCACCTTTTCCGAGCTTCGCGACGAGGTCGCTTCCTTCGCCGCCGTGCTTGCCGGGCTTGGCGTCGCGAAGGGCGACCGCGTCGTCATCTATATGCCGATGGTGCCCGAGGCCGTGATCGCCATGCTGGCGACGGCGCGGCTCGGCGCGATCCATTCGGTCGTGTTCGGCGGCTTCGCCAGCAACGAGCTTGCCAAGCGCCTCGACGACGCCAAGCCAAAGGTGGTGGTGTCGGCCTCGTGCGGCATCGAGCCGTCCCGCGTCGTCGCCTACAAGCCGCTTCTCGACAAGGCCATCGACCTCGCGTCGCACAAGCCCGAGAGCTGCATCATCCTCCAGCGCCCGATGGCGATCGCCGAGTTGAAGGAAGGCCGCGACCACGATTGGGGCTTGCTTCTGGCCGACGCCAGGTCGCGCGGGCTCGCGGCGGATTGCGTGCCTGTCGCCGCGACCGACCCGCTCTATATCCTCTACACCTCCGGCAGCACCGGCGCGCCGAAGGGCGTCGTGCGCGACAATGGCGGCCACATGGTGGCCCTCATCTGGACGATGAAGAACCTTTACGGGATGAAGCCCGGCGAGGTGTTCTGGTCCGCATCCGACATCGGCTGGGTGGTTGGGCACTCATATATTGTCTATGGCCCGCTTCTCGCCGGCAACGCCACCGTTCTCTATGAGGGCAAGCCGGTGGGCACGCCTGACGCCGGCGCGTTCTGGCGCGTCGCAAGCGAGCACAAGGTCGCGGTCCTCTTCACCGCGCCGACCGCGCTCCGCGCCATCAAGAAGGAGGATCCGCAAGGCGCGTTGATCCGCAAATACGACCTGTCCAACCTGCGCGCGCTGTTCCTCGCCGGCGAGCGCGCCGATCCCAACACCGTGCTCTGGGCCGAGCAGCACCTGAACATGCCCGTGATCGACCATTGGTGGCAGACCGAGACAGGCTGGGCCATCGCCGGCAATCCGCTTGGGCTAGAGCGTCTCCCCGTCAAGCGCGGCTCGCCCACTCTGCCGATGCCGGGTTACGACGTGCGCGTTCTCGACGACGCCGGCCATCCGGTGGCCGATGGGCAGCTCGGCAATATCGCCATCAAGCTGCCGCTCCCGCCCGGCTGCTTTCCGACGCTGTGGAACGCCGATGCCCGCTTCGGTCCGAGCTATCTCGACGAGTTCCCCGGTTACTACAAGACCGCCGATGCCGGCTACCGCGACGCCGACGGCTATCTCTTCATCATGGGCCGCACCGACGACATCATCAATGTCGCCGGGCACCGGCTCTCGACCGGGGCGATGGAGGAGGTGCTGGCATCGCACCAGGATGTGGCCGAGTGCGCCGTGATCGGCGCCGCCGATGCGCTCAAAGGCGAAGTGCCGATCGGCTTCCTCGTGCTGAAAGCGGGCGTCGATCGCGACGGCGCCGCGATCGAGAAAGAAGTGGTCGCGCTTGTCCGCGAAAAGATCGGCCCCGTCGCCGCGTTCAAGACGGCCCTGGTCGTGCCGCGACTGCCCAAGACCCGCTCGGGCAAGATCCTGCGCGGCACCATGAAGAAGATCGCCGACGGCGCAAGCTTCGCCATGCCCGCCACCATCGACGATCCCGCCATTCTCGATGAAATCGGCGCGGCGCTTGGCGCGCGTAAGGGCGCGCCGTCTCCGGTAGAGGGTAGGGGGGAATCATGACCCCCCTCTTACTCCCCCCTTTCAGGGGGGAGAAAATTGGCGTGGGCTTTCATTCTCCCTCTCCCTGCAAGGGGGAGGGTCGGGGTGGGGGTCGGACTGAGTTCAATCCAACCGAATTCTCTAAGCGAGAGCCGCAAGCGAATCAGACAGCGCCTTGACGAGAATGTCGGCATGCTCGCGGCCGAAGGTGAGCGGCGGGCGGATCTTGATGATATTCCCGTAGGGCCCGGCGATGCCGACCAGGACGTTGCGGTCGCGCATCATGTCCACGATGCGTGTCGCGGCCTCGCGGTCCGGCGCCTTCGACCTGCGGCTCCGCACCAGTTCGACCCCGAGATAGAGCCCCGCTCCCCGCACGTCGCCGACGCGGGCGAAGCGCTGGGCGACGGAACCGAGCGCGTCGAGGAGATAGGCGCCGGTCACGCGCGCGTTCTCTTGCAGCTTCTCGGCCTCGATCGTCTCCATCACGGCGAGTCCTGCGGCCGCCGCGACCGGATTGCCGCCGTAAGTATTGAAATAGCCGGTGGTGGCGCCGAAGGTGGCGAGAAGCTCCGGCTTCACCGCGACCCCGCCGATGGGATAGCCGTTGCCCATCGGCTTGCCCATCGCCACCAGATCGGGGACGAGGCCGTGGCGCGCGAACCCCCACATCGCCTCGCCCGTGCGGGCGAAGCCGGGCTGCACCTCGTCGGCGATGAACACGCCGCCCGCTTTGCGCACTTGCGCGATCGCCTCGGCCATGAAACCCGGCTCGCCCGGATAGATGCCGTCGCTCGAGAAGATGCTGTCGGCGACGAGCGCGGCGAGGCGGATCTTCTTCCGCTTCATCGCCGCGATCGCCTTCTTCACGTTGGCGGCAAAAAGCGCTCCCGCCTCTTTGGCCGAGTTCCTATAGGTATCGGGCGCCGGAACGAGAAAGACGTTGGGGCCCTTCTTCTCCGTGCTGGCAGAGGAGGGGGAGATTTCGGTCACGGCGAGCGTGTTGCCGTGATAGGCGTTCGCGGTCGCGATCAGGCCCGTGCCGCCGGTGACCGCGCGGGCGATGCGAAGCGACAGATCGACGCTCTCGCTCCCCGTGCAGGTGAACACGATATTGGAGACTTCGCGCGGGAAGGTGGCGAGCAGCCGCTCGGCGTAAGTGTAGACGATCTCGCTGAGGTAGCGGGTATGCGTGGCGAGTTTGCCCATTTGCTGCGACACCGCGGCGACGACACGCGGATGGCAATGGCCGACCGAGGCGACATTGTTGTAGGCGTCGAGGTAGCGCGTGCCATCGGCGCCGATGAGCCAGACATCCTCGCCGCGGACGAGATTGAGGGGCCGCGCGTAGAACAGCATCGAGGCCGGACCGAACGCACGCTTGCGGCGGGCGATGAGCGCGGCGGTGGCGGGGTCGAGGCCCTCGGTGGCGCCCATGTCGAACGCGTTGAGTTCGAGAATCTTTCGTTTTGCTGTCATGGCATCCGGTTGGGTCCGTGGCGGTGTGCCAGGGTTTCCGCCCGCCTTAGCCTAGAGCAGTCCGCCGCTACCGTCTTGACCCCCGACACGGGGCCTGTTCAATTTTTCGAGCCGCCGCAACGGCGCGCCCTCGGGCAAGTTGCGCCGCCTTCCTGTCAAATGCCCTTCGGTGCCTCGATCCTATCCTCTATATTCGGGTCTTGGGTAACGTCCGAAAGCCGAGAGCCACCATGGCCGGAGAGCCGGGCAGCTTCGCCAATCGCTGGAAGCGCTTCTCCGACTGGGACGAGCGCCCCTTGCGGCTAGACAAATTCGCGGTCGAAGACGCCGAGAACGGCTTTGCCTCCTTCACGAGCCCTCACGATCCCAAGCCCGGGGTGAGCTTGGCCACGACCGGGGCCGCGGTCGAGGTGATGGACGGCACCGCCGCCCCCGACTTCGACATGATCGACGCTTTCATCGCCCGCTATCACATCGATCCGGAAGTGGCGCCGGAAGCGATGGCGATGCCCTCGCACGAGATCGCGCGCATGCTGGTCGATATGAACGTGCCGCGGAGCGAGCTGGTCAGGCTTGCGCGGGGGATGACGCCGGCCAAGCTCGCCGAGGTCGTGGCCGAATTGTCGTCGCTCGAAATCGCCTTCGCCTACAGCAAGATGCGCGCGCGCAAGACGCCCGGCAACCAGGCGCATGTCACCAACGCCAAGGACGACCCCTTGCAGATGGCGGCCGACGCCGCGACCGCCGTCGCGTTCGGCTTCGACGAGGTCGAGACGACGATGCGGGTCGCGCGCAATGCCTGGTCGAATGCCATCGCCTGCGCCGTCGGGGCCTCGGTCGGACGCTGGGGCACGCTGTTCCAGTGCTCGAGCGAGGAGGCCGAGGAGCTGAGGATCGGCATGGCCGGCTTCACCTCCTATGCCGAGACCGTCTCGGTCTACGGCACCGAGAAGAGCTTCATCGACGGCGACGACACGCCGTGGTCCAAGGCCTTTCTCGCCGCGGCTTACGCCTCGCGCGGCATCAAGATGCGCTGCACTTCGGGCGCGGGCTCCGAATTGCTGATGGGATTCCACGAGAAGAAGTCGCTGCTCTATCTCGAAGCGCGCTGCCTCTGCCTCCAGCGCGCCATGGGCGTACAGGGCACGCAGAACGGCGGCATCGACGGGGCGCCCATCACCTGCACCGTTCCGGGGGGCATGCGCGAGCTCATGGCCGAGAATCTCATCGCCGTCTGGCTCGACCTCGAATGCGCCTCCGGTAACGATGCGCGCCCGACCGAATCCGAAATTCGCGTCGGCGCCAAGATCATGCCCTACCTCATCGCCGGCTCCGACCTCATCTGCTCGGGCTTTGGCTCGATCCTGAAATACGACAACTCCTTCAACCCGTCGCTGCTCAACGGCGAGGAACTCGAGGACTATCTCGTGCTCCAGCGCGATTTCGAGGCCGATGGCGGCCTCACTCCCGTCGAGGAGACGAGGGTGCTGCGCTTGAGGACGCGCGCGGTGGAAGCGATCAGCGCCGTGCTCGAGGAACTCGGTCTCGGCCGGCCGACCGAAGACATGAAGACGAGCGTCATATCCGCCTCCGGCTCCGACGAGACGCGAAGCTATCTCCCCCGCGACGTGGCTCTCATCAGCGAGAGCATCAAGGAGCACGCGGTCACGGTCATCGACGTTATCAAGGCGCTGGCAAAGCGCGGCTTCGAGGAGGAGGCGGAAAACCTCCTGAAGCTCGTGCGCTTGCGGGTCTCGGGCGATTATCTCCAGACCTCGGCGGTCGTGCGCGACGGTCGCGTCTTAAGCGCGATCAACGATCCCAACGACTATTTGGGCCCGGGCACCGGCTACCGCGTGAGCAAGGCGCGCCGCGACGAGATCGCGGCGATCCGCGATGTGCTTACCCGCGAGGAAGTGCTGCGGGCCGAGTCCGTGCACAAGGGCGCCGAGAGCAAGCGCATAAGCTACCGGACGATGGGTCCCGCCGCCGTGGGCACGGACGCCGAAGAGGTCGTCATCGGGATCAGCCCCGCCTTCGGCGTCAAGCTGTTCCAGACCGTCGCCGGGCATCCGCTGTCGTCGATCTTGCGCGAGCTGATCGCCGGCATCGCCGAAGGCGGAGCGCGTGCGCGCGTCGTGCGCATGAAGCATACGGCCGACACGTCGTTCCTCGGCCTCAGCGCCGCCCGGCTCGCAGGGAGCGGCGTCGGCATCGGCATCCAGGCCAAGGGCACCGCGATCATTCACCAGAAAGACCGGCTGCCGCACAACAATCTCGAGCTCTTTTCCAATTCGCCGATCACCCGGCTCGAGCATTACCGCCGCATGGGTGCGAACGCCGCCGCCTATGCGCGCGGCGAATTGCCGGAGCCGGTCGTCGTGCCGATGCGGGGCGAGGCGATGGGCTCGCGCTACCATGCGCGCGTGTCTCTGATCTATGCCATCGAGACGGAAATGACCGCCGAGGGCGCCGCGCCCGAGGAGGTTTCGGTCGCCTTCGCCGGGGAGGGCGCATGAGCGAGGAAAAGCTCACCATTGGCGACTATCCCTTGGCGGAGAAGCGCCCCGACATCGTGCGCGGCAAGCGCGGCAAGGGTCTCGATGAGCTCACGCTCGAGGCCGTGCTCGAGGACCGCGTCGCGCTCGAGGACTTGCGCATCACGGGAAGAGCGTTGCGCCAGCAGGCTGAGATCGCCCGCGCCGCCGGGCGGGAGACGCTTGCCGAGAACTTCGAACGCGCGGCCGAGCTCGTCGAAGTCCCGCAAGACACGATCATGCGAATCTATGAGTTGCTGCGTCCCGGCCGGGCGGAACGGCAAAGCGAACTTCTCGCCGCAGCCAAGGAATTGCGGGAGCAATACGGGGCAAACGGCATGGCCGCATTCGTGGAAGAAGCCGCCGCCATCTACGAGCGCCGCGGCCTGTTCAAGAAAAGGTTCTGAGCGCGGCCATGAACTGGAAGACGGACTATCGCTCGATCTATTACGACGGCGCGCCCGAGCCCGAGGACCCCGACCTCGCCAAAGGCACCACCGCGCTCCTCGTCATCGATGTGCAGAACACTTATCTCGCGCGCCCCGGCCGGGCCGGGCTCTCGGCCGATGAGCTGCGCCGCTACGACGCGTGGACGCCGTTCCACGACCGCATGCGCGACATCGTCATCCCGCGCACGCGGGAACTCTTGCACCTGTTCCGCGCCAACGGCTACGAGTGCCTGTTCGCGCGCATCGCCTGCCATACCAAGGACGGCCGCGACCGGTCGCTGTCGCAGAAGATGCCGGGCTGGAACAACCTGCTCCTGCCCAAGGACGAAGGTCCCTCCCAGCTTGCGCCCGGGCTCGGTCCGCAAGGCGACGAGATCGTCGTGACGAAAACCACCGATAGCGCGCTGACCGGCACCAATTTGCGCCTGATCCTTACCAATCTCGGCATCAAGACCGTGGTGTGCTGCGGCATCTTCACCGACCAGTGCGTCTCCTCGACGGTCAGGAGCCTGGCCGACGAAAGCTTCGGCGTGGTCGTGATCGAGGATTGCTGCGCTGCGGGATCGGACGAGCTCCACCGCAAGGAGCTCGAGATCATCAACATGATCTATTGCCACGTCATGTCGAGCGGAGAGCTGAAAGCAATCATGGGCTTAGGCTGAAGCGGAGGGTCAAGTTTGTCCTGGTCCTGGTCAAATGCGGCGGTGCGTCGAATGGATAAGGTCGAGAACCAGGGATGCTACGGCCGCTCAAAAAGGGGGTATGATGGTGGCGGCGAAGCAAGCATGTCCGGATCGAAGCCGGGCGCGGGACCTGTGTGGACGCGCCGGAAAATCCCCGGACCGGCCGAACGCTCGCCCATCGAAGGCACGCCACCATCTTTCGGTAAAGCTTAGGGCCGCGGGCCCGGACCAGGAGACACGACCATGCGCCAACGGCACGTAACTCGCCGTAACTTCATGCAGCAATCCGCCGCCTTCGCCGCCGCGTTCGCGGCAGGAGGAGCTTCCGCGTTCGTGAGGCCGGCCTACGCCGCGCGCGACAAGGAACTGAACATCCTGTGTTGGGAGGGCTACAACTCGGCCCAGGTGCTCGACCCCTTCCGGTCCAAGACGGGCGCGACCGTCAAGGCCGAGAGTCTCACCAACGATCCGACCATGATCAACCGCCTCAGGGCCGGTGAGACCAACGTCTGGGACCTGATCAACGTGAACAATCCTTGGGCGCGGAAAGTCATGCTGCCCGAGAAGCTGATCAAGCCGCTCGACCGCGCCAAGTTCGAGCCCTACTTCGACAAGATGCTGCCGGCGTTCAAGCCGCCCTATAAATGGGCCATGGACGATACCGGCACCGAGCTGATCGGCATGGCTCAGCGCTTCGGGCCTTATTCCTTCGTCGTCAACACCGACAAGATCAGCCGCGAGACCGCCGAGGATCAGGGCTGGGATCTGTGGAACGATCCCAAGCTCGCCGGCCGATACGGCATCCTCGAATCGGACGATTGGAACGTGTTCTGCATCTGCGCCATCGCGGGATTCGACCCCTTCAAGACGCATAGCGACGAGGAAGTCGCGAAATTCGCCGAGACCGCCAAGCGCGTCTTCAACGGCAAGAAGCTTGTCGGCGACATCGCCACCTGCAACCAGGGGCTCGTGTCTGGCGAGATCGACTTCCACCTCACCGGTGGCACCTACTCAGTGTCGCCCGCGCGCGCCGACGGTCACATGAACCTCCGCGGCATCACGCCGAAGAAGGGCCCGTTCGCTGGCGGCAAGGGCGGCGTTGCCTGGATCGAGATAACCTCAACGGTCAACAATCCGGACCTGTCGCCGCTCGCGCCCGAGTTCCTCGCCTACGTCCAGGCGCCGGACATGGCCCATACCGTCGCCTTCGCCGAAGGCACCTACAACCCGGTCGCCCAGATGGGCAACCCGGAGTGCTTCAAGCTCTTCACCAAGGAGGAACTCGAGGCCATTCAGTGGGACAGCCTGGACGAGGAGATGGCGGGCTCGGTCGAGTACGACATTGTTCCCGATTACGACAAGCTGCTCGACATCTGGAACGAGGCGAAGAAGGGCTGACCGGCGGCTCGATCGGCGTTGTCCAGGTCGCATTCTCGGTATTTAAATAGCAGCCTTCCGCATGGCCCGATCCCTGCGGGAGGCTGCCTGATCTGGACGATCCCCTAGGTTGAGAGCCACGTGACGCCCAAACGCCCGGCCATTCTGACGCTGAAGGCTCTGCGCAAGGAGTTCGGAGCCTTCACGGCGGTCGACGGCATCGATCTCGAGATCGCCGAAGGCGAGTTCTTCACCATCGTCGGGCCGTCGGGCAGCGGCAAGACGACGCTGATCCGCATGCTGGCCGGCCTGGAGACGCCGACCTCGGGCGACATCCTCTTGCGCCAGGCCCGCATCAACACCGTGCCGGCCAACGAGCGGCCGACCTGCATGGTGTTCCAGTCGCTCGCCCTGTTTCCCCATCGCAGCGTCGGCGAGAACATCGAGTTCGCCATGAAGATTCGCGGCGTAGCCCCCGCCGAGCGCAAGGCGCGCGTGCTCGAGCTTCTGCGCCAGCTCAGGCTTCCCGCATCCTACTACGCGAAGAGCGTGCAGAAATGCTCGGGCGGCGAGCGCCAGCGCGTCGCGCTCGCGCGCGCGCTGGCCAACAATCCCGAGATCCTGTTCTTCGACGAACCGCTCTCGGCGATCGACTACAAGCTGAGGAAGACCCACGAGAAGGAACTCAAGGACATTCACCGGGAAACCGGCAAGACCTTCGTCTATATCACCCATAGTCTCGAGGAGGCGATGGTCATGAGCGACCGCATCGGCGTCATGCGCGCCGGCAAGCTGGTGCAGGTCGGTACCCCGAACGAAATTTATTCGGCGCCGCGAACCAAGTTCGTTTCCGAGTTCATGGGCGACGTCAACGTCATCGCGGTGAAGAGCGCCGGCAACGGCGCGCTGCTGGCGCCTTCCCTGCAGGCGAAGTTCACGCCGCCCCCCGGCGCGCCGCGGATCGAGTCGGGCCATCTCGTCATCCGGCCGGAATATGTCCGCTTCCTCGCCAAGCCCGACGAGGCCGCCAACTGTCTGAGCGGGCGCCTCTACAATGAATACGCGCTCGGCTCGCGCATTCAGTATCAGGTCCGCGTCGGCGACCAGGTGTTCGTGGTCGAGAAGCTGCGCCAGCAGGCTTACAACGGCAAGCTCGACGATCAAGTGCTCATCGGCTGGGATTCCGAGCACGCCATTCTGGTGGGGGAGGAATGACCTCCGGCGGTGGCACGGCCGGGAAGGAGGGGCGGCGCGCGGCCGCGCCCTTGCTCTTGTTGCTCGCCCTGGGCTTCGCCGTGCCGCTGATCGCGGTGACCGCTTTCAGCTTCATGCCGCCGCGCACTTTCAGCCTGCTCCAGGCGCCGACGCTGGAAAACTACCGGACGATCTTCACCGGGACGTCCTATATCTCTTTCCTCTGGTCTGTCACGCTCGCGACCGCAACCGTCGTCCTGCTTGCGCTCATCTGCTACCCCGTCGCCTACGGTCTCGTGCACGTGTTCGGCCGCTGGTCGACCCTCCTCACGCTGCTCTTCACCATTCCTCTTTTCGTCTCGGAGAACATCCGCCTCTATGGCTGGGTGCTGTTCTTCATCAAGAACGGCGTGCTGCTCGGGACCGTGAAAACGCTGTTCGGCATCGAGATGCAGAGCATTCTGTTCACGCTCGGCGCCATCCTTCTCGGCATGGTCTACGTCTATCTGCCATTCATGCTGTTCCCCATGACGCTCAGCGTCGCCATGGTGCCGAACGATACGCGAGAGGCGGCGCGCGACCTCGGTGCAAGCCGCTGGCAGGTGTTTCGCGAGGTCGAGTTGCCGCTGTCGATGCCCGGCATCCTGATCGGGTGCCTGCTCACCTTCGTGCTCGCGGTCGGCGCCATCGCCGAAGCCAAGATTCTCGGCGGGCAGCGCATCATCCCCATCACCCATGACATCGAGATCGCTTTCACCTATTCGCAGAACTGGCCGCTCGGCGCCGCGCTGGCCGTGCTCCTCATGCTGCTGGTCGGCATTCTGGTGATCTCCGTCCTGCGCCGCTTCGACCTCGACCAGATCTTGGGGAGGCGCTAGGTCCGATGCTCGCCTTTCCCGAACGCGTGCGCCACGCGCTTATCACGGTCTGGACCGCGGCCGTCCTCGTGTTCATGTTCCTGCCGGGCGTCACGATCCTGCTCGCGTCGCTCACGGCGAGCCGCTATTTCACCTTCCCGATCCAGAGATGGGGCTTCGAGTGGTGGGACAAGACGTTTTCCTCCATCGAGGTGCGCCAGCTCCTTTCGACGTCGCTATCGATCGCGGCCGTGGTCATGGTCATCGCCGTGGCGATCGGCTTCTTCGGCGCGCTCGCCTTTGCCCGTTACGATTGGCGCGGGCGCTCGCTCTACCAGCGCATCGTGCTCTTGCCCATCTTCTTTCCCCAGACCGTGCTTGGCCTGGCGATGCTGCTCTGGTTCAACGCGATCGGGCTCGACCTGTCGTGGAAGACCGCCGTCTTCGCCCACCTCGTCTGGATCGTTCCGGTCGTCACGCTCGTCATCGCCATCCAGGTCTATTCGTTCGACCCGGCACTCGAGGAAGCGGCGTTCGACCTTGGCGCGTCGCGCTGGCAGGTGTTGCGCGAAGTGACGCTGCCGGTGCTGTTTCCCGGCATCTTTTCCGGCGCGTTGTTCGCGTTTCTGTTGTCGTGGGGTAACTTCCCGTTGTCGCTCTTCACGACCGGCGCCGATACCACGGTGCCGGAATATCTCTATGCCAAGATGGTCGCGGGCTATACCCCGGGCGTTCCGGTGCTCGGCACGGTATCGACCATCGGCGCGATCCTCATCCTGTTTGGCGGCTATACTCTGATCCTGCTCTGGCGGAGGCGCGCCGAGGCCGCGGGCAAGCAGGAGTTCGCCGAAGAGGTCGCGGGCTAGTTCATAGAGGCGGTATCCACCCAATGGAGCGGAGGGAGCAATGTTGACATCGATCGCAGGCCGGTCCGTCATCGTCACGGGGTCGAGCAAGGGTATCGGCAAGGGCATCGCCAAGGTCTTTGCCCGGAACGGCGGCAAGGTCCTCATCGTATCGCGTCATGGCGACGAGGCCGAGGCCTGCGCCGCGGAGCTGCGCGGCGCCGGCGGAACGGCGAAAGGCCACGCCGCCGACGTCACCAAGTTCGCGGACATGCAGGCCATGGCGGAAGCGGCGGCGAAGGCTCATGGCGGCATCGACGTTCTGTGCGCCAATGCCGGCATCTTCCCTCAGACCAAGATCGAGGAGCTGTCCCCGGAAGACTGGGATCACGTGATGGCGACCAACCTCAAAGGGACCTTCCTCGCGATCAAGGCCTGCCTGCCCTATCTCAAGAAGTCGGACCAGGGCCGGGTCGTGATCACGTCTTCGATCACGGGTCCGGTCACGGGTTTCCCCGGATGGGCCCATTACGGCGCGACCAAAGCAGGCCAACTCGGCTTCATGCGCACGGTGTGCATGGAGCTCGCCAAATACGGCATCACCGTCAATGCCGTGCTTCCCGGCAATATCCTGACCGAAGGCTTGATCGAGCTCGGGCCGGACTACGAGCGCTCGATGGCGGCGTCGATTCCGTTGAAGAAGCTCGGCACCGTCGAGGATATCGGTCACGCCGCGCTGTTCCTCGCCTCGAAGGAAGCGGGCTACATCACCGGCCAGAGCATCATCGTCGATGGCGGTCAGATCATCCCCGAGAGCCTGGACGCTCTCGCGCAAGCCTAGCCGCGGATGACCACGGCTTGGCTCAGTCCCCGGGCTCGTCGAGCAGAGACTTGCGCAAGTTGCGCGGCGACTGGCCCGTCCAGCGGCGCACGGCGCGGCTGAAGGCCGAAAGCTCGGAATAGCCGACGAGGAACGCGATTTCGGAGAACGGCAATTGGCGCTGACGCATATAGCACAGCGCCAGGTCGCGCCGCGCGGATTCGACCAGGCCGTGATAGCTGAGCCCGTCGCAATGGAGCTCGCGCTGAAGCGTCCGCGCCGATAAGCGTAGATCCGCCGCGATCTGCTCGATCGGGGGAAGGCCGTCGGGAAGCCGCGCCCGCACCGCCGCCCGCACCCGGTCGGTGATGCTCGCGCGCAGATCGGTGCGCTCCGACAGCCGTTCGAGGCAGAGCCGCATCGCGAACATGAGGCGAGTGTCGCGCGCCGGCATCGGTGCTGACAGGATTTCGGGGCGGAACAGCAGCGCGTTCGTCGGCTGCGAGAAAAAAGCTGGCGCGGCGAAGGCCCGTTCGTGCTCGCGCCATGCCGCGGGCTTGGGGTGCTCGAAATGCACTTCCTCCGGCGCCCAGGCCGGGCCGAGACACTCGCGAAAGAGATTGAGGAACATTCCGAGCGACAGTTCCGCGTCCTGGCGCTTCTCGGCGATGTCGGCGGCATCGATGCGGTATTCGAGCCTGAGCAGACCGTCGGCGCCCTCGGCGAACCGCATCGAGGACGATTGCTGATGCAGCGGAAAGAGGTCGACCAGAGTCTTGAGCGCGAGCCCGAGCGTCGGCGCCGACACCGCCGCATAACCCCAAAGTCCAAGATCGCGCGGCTCGAAGCTGTGTCCGAACCACAGACCGAAATTGTCGTTCTGGGTGAGCCGGGCGCCTTCCTCGAACAGCCGGCAATAAGATTTGAGGCTGAGTTGCAGTGTCGGCGAACCTGCCATTTCGGGCGAGAGGCCGGCATGGCCGAAGATGCGGTCGAGATCGCCGTTCTGGCGTTCGATATAGGCGGTGATGCCGGTGGCTGCGGCGGCGAGAACCGTAGGGTCGGACTCCAGACCCACGGCGCCAACTTTCCCGACTTCGGTGAGGCTCGCTCCCATCGGTTCCTGCCGAGCGGCTGCCTTTACATGCGGAAAAGGCTAGCAGAAGCCTTGGTGCGGTCAAGGGAGAGCCCTGGTCAAGGCCTGAGCGTTGTGCCCGTTTCCCGGGCAGTCTAGCCCCGCTCGCGGGTTCCGCCGAATTGCGAGAGATAGCGCTCGCACAAGGGGAGGGTGGCTTCCGTGTAGGCGACGCCCATGGATTGCGCGAGCTCCGTCTCCGAATGCGAGCCGATCCAGGCGACAAGGAGCAGGCGGCGCAGCATGACGAACGTATCGATCTCGGCCACGTCCTCCGCCGAGAGCGTGCCGACGCGGCGATAGCCCCGCACCCACGCCTCGATCAGCGCCGGAACGTCGGGACTGTCCTCGAAGAAGGACACCGTCGTCGCGCAGTCGTAGAGGAACCAGGAGAAGCCGCAATCGTCGAAGTCGATGACCTTGATGGTGCCGTCGTCCATGAGCAGGTTGGCGAGACGCATGTCGCCGTGGATGAGGTTGAACCGGTCGGGCGACTTGCCGAACCGGTCGAGGCGCCGTTCGATGAGCCGGACTGTCTCGCCCATCGTTTCGCGAGCCTCGTTGGTCATGCCCATTCCATCCTGCCAGCGTCCCCAATGCGGACGGCTCCCGAGGCTCGTCTCGAAATCCCAGGTGTGGCGTTCGAACCAGGGCGGGCGCTGCCAGTCCCTCACATGGGCGTGCATGCGCGCCGCGGTCTCTCCCAAAGTCTCGAAACCGGCGGCGTCCGTGGCGGCGGGCTCCTTGCCCTCTTCCCAAGCGAACAGCACGACATTGCGCGGCCGCTTCAGGCCGTCCCCGGCAACGGTCTGGATGAGCTCTCCGTCGAGACCGGCGATCGGCCTCGGCGTGATCGCCGCGCCCGCTTCCCTGAGGGCGATCTGCCATAAGAGTTCCGACGCGATCGCGTTACGCGAATGGTAGCCCTCGCGGTGCACGCGGAGCGCCCATTTCGAGCCGGTCGCAGGATCGTCCACGCGATAGGTCGCGTTCTCCGAAAGATTGATCAGCTCGACCGTGGCGCCAGGCGGCAGGTCGTAGCGGCTCAGGGCCTGCTCGGCGAGGCGCTCGAGCCGGCGCAGCAATTCCTCGTGCGAAAGAGCGGTGTCGCCCGCCATCCTTAACTCCGTCCATGGCGCCGGTGTGAATCGGCCCCGCGCCAAACCTCTCAAAACACACTAGGGAGCGGTTTGCCAGTGGACTTGACCGCAATCAGCCGGCACTTGACCGGCGGCGCGACCTCGGCGCTGGGGTCTTTTATGGATGCTCGACGTACTCATGCGAGGGCGTGCCCGGAAGGCGCTCTCCTGGGTCCCCGCGGTCGAATTCGAGCTGAGGAAAATCGAGCCTAGCGTTGCTTGGCCTTGCGTCTGCGGCCAACCAGCGCCGCCGCCAAGGTCACCGTCAAAACTGCGGCGCCCAAGGCCAGGAGCCATGCGGCGTCCACGCTGGCCGCCCAATGCACGAGGCGATGCAGGATCGGGTTGTCGGGTGCGTGGCCGGGGTGAGCGAGCGCGGGCGCGGAAGCCGAGAGGACGAGGCTTGCGGCGATGGCGAATTTCGCAAACTTGAACATGACCTTACCTTCTCATTTCATGACGGCTTTGCGGTGGCCGAGATGGCCGTGCGCCACGAGCGTGCCGAGAACGTCGAGCATAACACGGCAGGCGAGCTGCGCGGTATTGTCATTGACGTCGTAGGGCGGGGAGACCTCGACCACCTCCATGCCGCACAACCCTTCCGCCGCGATGGTGTGGATCATCTCAAGGGCCTCGCGCGGCAGCAAGCCGCCTGGCTCCGGCGATCCCGTGCCCGGCGCGAAACCGGGATCGATCGAGTCGATGTCGAACGAGAGATAGACCGCCTTGCATCCCTCCCAAGCCATGTCGAGGGCGATCTCCGCTGCTTTCCGCGCTCCATGCTCGTCGATGTCCTTCATGGTGAGAACGCTGGTGCCGCGCCGCTTGGCGACGGCGGTGCCCGGCCGGTTGCCGTACCAGCCGCCGATGCCGACCTGGACGAGATTCTTGGGATGGCAGTTGGGCAGGCCCACGTCGTGCATGTGGCTGTGATCGCGATGGGTCGTGACCGTGCCTTCATGCGTGGTCCAGAACCACGGCGTCGTATGCATACGCTCATCCATATCCTTCTCCTGGATATCGATGTGGCGGTCGATATGGATGATGCCGACATTGCCGTCGATATGCGGCGCGATCCCGCGCACATTGGGGAAGCCGAGGCTGTGGTCGCCGCCGCAGATCACGGGGAAGACGCCCGAGGTGTAGATGTGCGAGATCGCCTTGGTGACCTGGTCGAAGGTCTTTTCGATATTGCCGGGGATCACGAAGATGTCGCCGGCGTCGCAAAGATCGAGCTCCTCGAAAATATCGACGCCGCCGTCGAACCAGTACCCGTCATAGAGCGCCGAGATGCGCCGCACCGCCTGCGGCCCGAACCGCGTTCCCGGACGGTAGGTGGTGGCGGAGTCGAAGGGCGCGCCGACGAAGGCCGCTTCGAAATCGCCGATCTTGCGGATATTCTCGCAATACGGCGCCTTCATGAAGGTGTTGATGCCGGCGAAGGCCGGCTGATGGCCGCGGCTGAAGAGCGAGATGGTGCGATCGATGACGGAGTCGGCGGCTTGAAGCCCAAGCCTCAGCGAGCGCTTGATCTCCTCATCCTGCTTCTTCTGCGAGATGCGCGACAGCGTTGCCATGGTCTTGGCGCCGTCGGTCTCGCTCCGCTTCACGCCGTGGGACTTCCGTGTGCTGCGGACACGGCCCTGACTCCGGCCCGTCTTCTTCACCGCCATGACGAACTCCTATAACGCCGCCGAGCGAAAATCTTGGCTCCCCCGATCACACCAAAACAGACCCAATCCTTCAATAGCCATCATTGATCGAACTGATGCTGCGCCGCGATAAGCGGCGGCAAATTCCGCGCCCCGCCAATGGAGTTCGGCGGTTCAATTCACCCCTGGCGGCACGCCGATCTCGGCGAGCAGCAACGCGCGCGCAAGCTTGCTCGGGGATCGGGGATTGGTGATGACGAAGATCGGCATTGACGGCTGCTCCGCCCCCGCCAGCAGCGGCCAAAGCCGTCCCTCCGCGACGTCGGGCGCGGCAAAAGCCTCCGGCAGGAAGCAGATGCCGATGCCGAGGCTCGTCAGCCGCTTTGCCTCGTCGAGATGCTCGGAAAGGCCGGCCACGTGAACGCCAAGTCCATGACGCGTCCGGTAGGCGGTCAGGATGTCCGGCTCGTCGGCGCCGGTCAGCACGAAGGCCTCGCCCGCGAGCGCGGCCGGCCGGTCGAAGGTCTTGCCGTAGAGGGGATGGCCTCTGCCGCAATAGGCGCCGTGAACCTCCTCGAACAGGAAGTCGTATTTGAGGTCGGAGCGGAGCACTTGCGCCGGCGCCACGCAGATATCGATCTCGTCGCGCAGGAGCGAGGACGCGACCGAATCCCAGGTCGTGATGTCGATCAGGATCTCCACCTTCGGGTGCCGGGCATGAAATCTGGCGATGGCGGCGTCGAAGCGTTCGCAGACGAGGCTCGAAATGACCTCGATGGAAATTCGTCCCTGGACCTCTTCGGTGAGGTTGCCGAGCCGCTTCGGCACGTTGCGAACGAGCGCGTTGAGCGACCGGCAGGTCTCGGCGACCAGCATGCCTTCATCGGTCAGCTCGAACCCGCGCGGGCCGCGGCGGCAGAGCGTGACGCCGAGCTCGGTCTCGAGGCGCTTGAGCGCGAGGCTGAGCGCCGGCTGCTTGCGCCGGAGCGCCCGGCCTGCGCGGCTCACCCCGCCGGCCTCGGCGATCTCGTGAAACGTCTTCAAGAGATTCCAATCGACATTGCGCGAGAAACTGACGGCGGTCGGAAGCATGACGGTACACCCCTGATTGTGCATATGGCATCGGCTGGCAGCCAGATGGGGAATTCAACTACGACTTCGCGCGTTTTGCAAAACCGCAGTGGAGGCGGCGCGCCCGCACCGGTCGGCATGGGACAGGCATGATCTCGGCGCTTCTCGGTCTTGCCAGCGCGCTCAGCCTCGGCGGCGCCGACTTCATGGCGCGGTTCTCGACGCGGGCGCTCGGCGCCATCCTGACCTATACCTGCGTGCTTCTGATCGGAGTGGTCGGGACGACGCTCTGGCTCCTCGGCACCGGTGAAGTTCTCGTCTGGTCGCCCCTCGGCATTGCCATCGCCGTTTTCCATGGCCTCAGCGTCGCCGGCATGTGCGTGCTCCTCTATATGGGTATCGCGCGTGGACCGATCGCCGTGGTCGCGCCCATCGTCGCCGCCCATCCGGCGCTGGTGCTCGCCGTCAACATTCTGATGGGCGTGCATCCGAGCGCCATACAATGGGCGGCGATGGTCGTCGTCATCGCCGGCGGCATCCTCATCGCGCGGAGCAGCGTGGCGGAGGAGGGCGCCGCCGAGGCCAATAGGACGACGCTCCTCATCGCCTTCAGCGCTTGTCTTGCCTATGTCGCCATCGTGCTCACGGCACAGGCCGCCACCCCTCTGATCGGCGCGTTTCAGACCATGTGGATCGGGCGCCTTTCGGGCCTTGTCTTCCTCGGCGGCATCCTCCTCGCGCAGCGGGCGCGGTTTAGCGTCCCCCGCCAATGGCTGCCATTCGTCGGGCTGCAAGGCGGGCTCGACTCGCTTGGGTATTTGACCTTCCTGGTCGGGTCTAACAGCGCCGCGCCCTATGTCACCATGGTGCTTGCCTCGGCCTTCAGCGTGGTGACGGTGCTGCTCGCCTGGATCGTCCTTCGCGAGCCCATCGGCAAGCTGCAATGGGTGGCGATCGCCTTGATCGCGGCCGGCGCCGCGGTGCTTACCGCGAGCTAGGCGCTCAGCCCCAGACCCGCGCCGGCCGGACCGTATCGATCTGGTAATCGCTCGCATGCCGGGCGAAGAACTCGCGGCCGAAGCGCTCCGCCGCATTGAGCGGCTCGCCCGGATCCTTGCGAACGTCGCCGCGCGAATTGCCGTAGCCGTGCACGACGCCGACGAAGGTGGAGTGGGTATAGCGGGCGAATTCCTGGATTTGGCAGATGATCCCGCCCGAGACCATGGGAAACGTCTCCTCCGAGCTGAGCGCGAGCCCGATGCGTTTACCTTGCATCTTCTCGATGACTTCCGCCGAGCGCGGGTAGGAGGCGGCGTAATAGCAGAACGTCCGGTCGAAGAAGGCCTTGAGCTGCGCCGCCATGCCGTACCAGTAGATCGGCGTCGCCGCGATGAACCCGTCTGCCGGCAGGTAGTGATCGAGAAACACCGAGCGATAGCCGTCGTCGATCGCGCACTCGCCGTCGGGCTTGCGGCATTGGCGGCAGTCCCGGAGAAAACTCTTGAGGAAATCGTCGGCGAAGAGGAGCGTCGCGTCGTGACCCGCCTCCTTGAGCCCGCCGTGAACGGCCTCGGCCAGGAGCGCGGAATTGCCGTTGCGGCGCGGGCTCGACGACAACACGAGTGCTTTCATTGTTTCATCCTCTCAAGAGTTCGGCGGCGGCCTCATCGAGCGCGCGCTGGAACGCCGGAACACGCCCCGGCGAAGCGACGCAATGCCCCCATGGCGAGTCGAAGACGCGGAGTTCGGCGCGCTGCATCGCGCGGACCTCCGCCGCGTTGTCGGCGGGAACGAAGTACATGTCTGTGCTGCACGGCATCACGATCGCCCGCGCCTCAATCGCCTGCAACGCGCGGGCGAAGTCGCCGCGATAGATGTCGTTGTCGCTGATGTCGCCGTGCTGCCACGTCCAGATCTTGGCGATCAGGTCGTTGGCGTCCCACTTCAGGTGATCCTCCTCCCAGTCGCGCACGAAATCCTCGAGCGTGGCGAAGCCGAGCGTCCGGTAGAGAGCGTCGCGGAAGAAGGCGTGCGAATAGGCCCAGGCGACATAGACGCGGCCGAAGGCGCGCAAACCTTTCTCTGGCGCCGTGACGTAGTTCCCTTCGTTCCAGGCGGCATCCGCCTGAAGCGCGGCCTTGGGACCGTCGAGGAAAGCATGGTTGAGCGGCGAGCAGCGCGCGGCGCCGCAATAGGGTAGGATCGCGGCGACCATGGAGGGATATTGCGCCGCCCATTGGTAAGCCTGCATCGCCGCCATCGACCAGCCGAGCACGAGCGCGATCCGCTTTACGCCGAGCCGCTCCGTGAGCAGGCGGTGCTGGCAGGCGACGTTGTCGTAGAGCGTGACGTGGGGAAAGCGCGGGCCGTCTTG
This sequence comes from Methyloceanibacter sp., assembly GCA_050247995.1. Classification (GTDB taxonomy): domain Bacteria; phylum Pseudomonadota; class Alphaproteobacteria; order Rhizobiales; family Methyloligellaceae; genus Methyloceanibacter. Next base: position 32,573 of record JBFWTF010000001.1, read on the forward strand.
CGGCGCGCTCGTGTTGCTCGGCGAAGAGGAATAGCCGTTACCGAACAGGTTGATCGAGACGATGAAATGACGGGCGGGATCGATGGCGCGCCCCGGTCCGAACAGGGGCTCGTTGCGGCCATGCGTGCCGGTATAGAAGGTGGGGAGCAGGACGGCATTGTCCGCCGCTTCGTTGAGCGTGCCGTAGGTGGCGTAAGCGAGCTCCGCGCTTCTCAGCATGGCACCTGACTGGAGGCGTACATCGCCGAGGGCGCAAGTGTCGTAACCTTTCATCGGCGTCGCGCCTCGAGGTCCCGCGGCTGAGGCCGCAACTCATGCGCCATAGCGCTCGCGATAAGCCTCGGCGGCTTTTTCGAAACATGCAAGCGGGGGCCGCACGACGCCGGCGCCGATCTGCCCGCCATTCCGGCCCGCGATGCCGACGTCGAGGACCGGGAGCACCTTCTTTTCCAAGACCTTGAAGATATCGATGCCCGTCGGCGTGCCGCGAAAGCCGAGCGCCGGAATGAGATAGTCGGGGTTCTCGCCGGTGGTGATGGCGTAGAGCTCCTTGTTGCGCGCGATCATCGTCTCGTAGGAGCCGCCCTGGTAGGTCTGGAGCGAGGGCGCCGAGGCTTGCGCGAATCCGCCGAGCCCGATCGTCTCGGCGATGATGCTCTCGCCTCCCATCCACGTGATCTCGTCCTCGCTGTGCCCCTCGAACAGCTTGGCCTCGACCGAGGCATGCGGGCCCCTGAACCAGGTGTCGCCGAGACCGCTCACGCGCAAAGAGAAGCCGCGGCAGTTGAAGGCCATCGCCGTCACCACGCTCGAGCCTTCGATGTCGCGCGCCGCGTCTGCGGTCGCCTTGGCCGCCGCCATGGAGAGGCGCAGGAAGAAATAGTGATCGTCGGTCATGGTCTTCACGGCGCGGATGACCCGCTCGGCCCCCGAAGACGCCAGCGCCAGCAAGTCGGGCACGAGCTCGCGCAGGAACAGAAGCGCCGCGGCCGTGTTGCGCGAGTGCAGCTCGTCCCCCATGCCGAGCGCCCGCTTGATGATGGGCTTGAGCGGGATGCCGTCGCTCTGGCGCAACGCCTCGGCGATCACCGGCACGATCTCGTTTTGCACGAGCAGGAGCCGCTCGCGCACGCCGTCGTCATAGACCCCGTAATTCAGGCGGCGCGGGTTGCTGCCCTCGTAGATGTTGCAGCAGGCGATATTGCCGAAGGCGCGATTCTCCACCACGAAGGCCGGCATCGACGCGGTGTAGATTCCGGCGAGCGAGCCCACGCAGCCGAAATCCTGACACGCGCCCACTTTGATCTCGCCGGCGTCGAGCTTGGCGATGGCCTCGTCGCGATCCTTGGCGAGACCTTCGAACAAGGCGCCGCCGATAATCGCCTCGCGCTGGCCGCCGCTATAGTCGGCCCAGGCCATCGGCGGACCGGACGTGAGGACGATGTTCGAGGCAAATCCGGGGACGAACTCGCCCACCTGGCGCACATCGACCAGGACCGGGTCGGATTGGGTCAGTCGCTCGAAGGCGAGGCGATTGGCCTCGGTGGTTGCGGCCGCCTTTGCCATCTCGCCCTCCCCATGTTAATTGACCGTTTAATCAAGCGATCGAGTGTTGCCTTATTGACCGGGCTAATGCAAGTAGATGCTGTCCAGAGATGGGAGGCCCTCTCATGCGGCAACGATACGAGTACGCATTCTTTGGTCCTCCCCGGCAAGGGTCCTGAACCGCCAAGATGACGCAACAGCCAGTTCGCGAGTTGTCCCGCGCGCGGCGCGCGGGGGAAGGCGCCCGCAAGGCAGGCGTCGCCCGCTACCGGCCAAGTCCAGGCCGCATCGACAGTTTTCTTGCGACCTCGCTCGAACTCTTTGCCGAGCGCAATTTCGCCTCGGTCACGATCAAGGACATAGCCAAGGCGCTCGATGTCAATCCGGCCCTGATCTACTACTATTTCGACAGCAAGACGGACCTGTTCCGGGCCACCATCGAGCGGGCCGTGGCCCGCGCCTTCGAGAATGTCCGCCGTCTGGAGGACAGAAGCGCCGACCCTGCCACCATCCTCGCGGCGTGGCTCACCAACCACGTCAACAAGTACCACGAAATCCACCGTTTTGTTAAAATTGCGCTCGATTTTCGCAGTTCCCACGAGGGCGATCGGGCCATCGCCGAAACCATCGAGGGCTTTTACGTGGAGGAGCGCAGGCTTCTCTCCAGGGTGATCCGTGACGGTGTGAGGCAGGGACTGTTCAAGCCCGTCAACCCGGCCCGCCTGGCCCAGTTCATCTCGACCCATCTCGACGGCTGCATGGTGCGATCGGTGATCCTGCCTGATTTCGATCTCAAGGGTGCGGTGCGGGATCTGCATGCCCATGTCCTGGGCAAGCTGGGCTATTCGCCGGCGAAGAGCAAAAAATTGCGGCGCCCCGGCGCTTAGAACGCGCACATTGCCTGGCGCGACGATGGCGCGGTGGGGCACGCCGCGCTCCCCGCGAGCGAGCCACGCGCCATCCCCAGTCTGTGACCCTTGCATCGCTTTCAGCGCGACCTGCGCCCGCGCGCCGGAAGCCGCGCTCTTGCGCGCAGAAACGAATTTTCCGCCGGTTTCCCGCGAACAATCCTAATTGACTGTTCAATTAGAAGCGCGCACAGTGCCGCGACCTCTTGGGTGAGGGGAGAGCGGGCAGGGGGGCCCAGCCGAGAGAATTGGCCTCAAAATTGCACACACAGTAACCAGCCGGTCCGTTCCCCGCGCCGCTTCCTTGAAGGAGAGCACACGTCCATGAACGAGAGAGCGACCGGACCGCACAAAAAGGCTCAAGGCGGGAACAAGCGGGAGACGATGCAGAGTCTGATCGACAAGGGGGTCGAATACTGCATGCCCCTTTATGTCGATGCTCACGGGATCGCCAAGACCAAGACCGTGCCGGTCAACCATTTCGACCGGATGATGCGCGGTTCGGAGCTCTTCACCGGCGCCGCCCTCGATGGCCTCGGCCAGGGTCCGCATGACGACGAGCTCGCCGTGCTTCCCGATCCCGACGCCGTCATGCAACTGCCGTGGCGCCCGAACGTGGCCGTGATCCCCGGTCAACTGACCTATCACGAACAGCCTTATCCCATGTGCTCGCGCTCGGTGCTCGCCCGGCAGGTCGAACGCGCCGCCAAGATGGGGCTGAAATTCAATCTCGGCGTCGAATGCGAAACCTATATCGTCAGGCGCGATCCTACGGCGCATAACGGCATTGTGCCCAACGATCCGCGCGACACGATTGCCAAGGCCGCTTACGACGCGAGCCTCACGCTGATGAATCTCGACTTTCTCAACGAGGTCGTCTCGGCGATGAACGCGCTCGGCTGGGAGGTGCATTCCTTCGATCACGAGGACGCCAACGGCCAATTCGAGTTCGATTTCGCCTATGCCGACGTCATGACCATGGCCGATCGTTTCGTCATCTGGCGCATGATGATGAAGGAGCTGTCGCGCAAATTCGGCTGGGAATCGACCATGATGCCCAAGCCCTATGCCGACCGCACCGGCTCCGGCGCCCACTTCAACATGTCTCTGGCCGACATCAAGACCGGCAAGAACATCTCCGGCGATGCCTCCGACAAGCGGGGCTGCGGCCTGTCCAAGATTGCCTATCAATTCCTCGGCGGGCTGAGAAAGCATGCAGCCGCCCTCGTCGCCGTGAGCTGTCCCACCGTCAATTCCTACAAGCGCCTGATCAAGACCGGCTCGATGACGGGCTACACTTGGGCGCCGATCTTCATTTCCTACGGCGGCAACAACCGCACGCACATGTTCCGCGTTCCGCTTCTGCGGCCCCATATCGAGGGCGGCCGGGAAGCGCCCGGGCATGTCTACCTCTCGAGCGCGCGCTGGGAATGCCGCGCCGTCGATCCCGCCATGAACCCCTATCTCGCCGCCGCGATGTTCCTCGGCGCCGGTCTCGACGGCATCGAGCAGGATCTCGATCCGGGCGACCCGCAGCTCGAAAACATGTATGAATTGTCCGACGCCGAGCTTGCAAAAAGAGGCGTGCGGCAGCTTCCGCGCACCCTGCTCGAGGCGGTCACCGCGTTCGCGGCGGACGATCTCGGGCGGCGCGTGATGGGAGACGAGCTTTATCGGTCCTATATCGATCTCAAATCAGGCGAGTGGTGGTCGTATCACAACGCCGTCTCGCAGTGGGAAATCGACGAGTACCTGACGAAATTCTGAGCCGGAGGCGCTGTGTTCTGGCGCAAGAAAGACAAGGCGGCCGACTCGGAGGTGAAGATGTTCTTCGCCTCCGACCTGCACGGCTCGAATGTCTGCTTCAAGAAATTCATCAACGGCGCCCAGTTCTACGGCGCCGACGTTCTCGTCCTCGGCGGCGACATGACCGGCAAGGCCGTCATCCCCATCGCCGAGCAGGCCGACGGCACGTTCCTCGCCTTTCAGCATGGGCAATCGGTCAAGCTCGAGGGCAAGGCCGAGCTCGACGAGTTCGTCAAGCGCCAGGGCAATATGGGGTTCTACCCCACTGTCATGTCCGAATCCGAATATCAGCGCTTGCGGGCCGATCCCGACGCGCAGGCCGGCCTTTTCAAGAAGCTCGTCCTGGAGCGCGTGCGCGAATGGGCGGCGCTCGCCGAACAAAAGCTCAAGGGCACGGAAATTCCGCTCGTCGCCATTCCCGGCAATGACGATTTCCACGAGATCGACGACATCCTGACGCAGTCGCCGCGTTTCGACTTCCACGAGATGCAGGTCTGCGAGTTCAAGGGCGGCTACCAAATGCTCTATTGCGGCGGCTCGACGCCGACGCCCTGGGACACCGAGCGCGAATATACCGAGGACCAATACGTGAAGCGGTTTGCCGAGCTCCTGCCCCAGGTGCGCGATATGAGCCGCTGCATCTTCAATGTGCACGTGCCTCCGTTCGGCACGACGCTCGACGCCTGCAACAAGCTCGATGACAAGCTGCAAGTGGTCTACGAAATGGGCCTGCCGGTGCAGACCCATGCCGGCTGCCAAACCTTGGTCGATGTCATCAAGCAGCACCAGCCGCTGCTCGGGCTTCACGGCCACGTTCACGAGGGCCGCGCCAAGATCAATATCGGCAAGACCATCTGCATCAATCCGGGCAGCGCCTATCCCGAGGGCATCTTGCAGGGTGCTATGATTACGCTGCGTGACGGCGCGGTCACGCAAGTCAGTTTGACACAAGGCTAAGGGAGCGTCATTCGGCGAGGGATTCAGCGACAGAAGGAGGGGACCATGTCCGTTACTGACGTTGGTGGGGAGAAACGCATATTTCTACGCAAGGCGTCCGGGCTGATCAGAACGGCGAGTCTGACCGATACCTTCATCTACGATATCGGCGTGGTGAGCATCGGCCTCGGCGTGGGCTCGATGCTCTATTACGGCCCCGCCTTCTACCCGCAAGGCGATCTGATCTGGGGCTGCCTCATTGCCGGCATCGCCATGGCGATGATCGCATTTGGTTTCATCACCTGGACGATCACGCTTCCCCGCTCGGGCGGTATCTACGTGTTCGGCTCGCGCATCCTGCCGCCGGCGCTCGCGCTGACCATGAGTCTGGTCGAGATCACGGCCTGGCTGTTCTATTGCGCCATCGCCGCCTATTGGATCGTGATCCTGGCGCTTGCGCCCATGTTCGGGGCGCTCAACCTGCTTACCGGCAACGAGCTCTTCCTGACGATTTCGCAGACCATGCTCGAACCGTGGTGCACGTTCTTGATCGGATCGGCGATTCTGATCATTTCTCATATCGTGCTGTCCTACGGCATGCGCTTCTATCTCACCGTCAACAAATGGGTTTTCATCCTGGCGATGGCGAGCACGGTTTTCATGATCGTGGTTCTTGCCATGAGCACGCGCGAGCAATTCGTCGCCAATCTCAACGAGCTCGTCGGCCCCTCGCTCGGCGTGCCCGACGCCTACAACGCGATCATCGCTAGCGGCAAGGAAAAGGGATGGGGCGAAGCCGGTTTCGACACCTGGCAGACCATCCTCGTCTCCAATTGGCCGTTCCTGCCCTTGATCGGCGCGGCCTTCTCGATCGCCATCGGCGGCGAGATCAAATCCGTGGCGAAGTCGCAAACGATCGGAATGCTTGGCGCCATCGTGTTGGCCACCGTGTGCTGGATGATCACCGTCTGGCTGGCCTACAAGGTGTTCGGCTTTGAGTTCCTCGGCACCGCCGTGTTTAACGTGCTGTCCGGCAACGGCGGACTGACGACGCCGACCGATCCGGCCGTGGCTCTTCTCACCGGCATTCTGACCAAGTCGGCACTCATCACGGTGCTGACCTCGCTCGGTCTTGCCTTGTGGATGTGGATGTGGATTCCGGCCATGCACACCTTCGGCGTCCGCGCCGTCGTCGCCTGGTCGTTCGATCAGGTCGCGCCGGCGCCGCTGGCGACGATCTCGGAGAAGCACCACACGCCGATCGTCGCCATCACCGTCACCACGATCGTGAACCTGATCTTCATGGCGCTGTTCGTGTTCACGCCCTGGTTCTCAAAGATCGTGATCCTGATCGAAGCGGCGGTCTTGGCCTGGTCGGTGGTGCTGGCTGCGGGGATTTTCTTCCCCTATCTGCGGCCGCAAATCTATGAAAAGTCGCCGCTTGCCGGCAAGACGGTGTTCGGATTGCCGATCATGACGGTGGGCTGCTTCCTCGGCTTCATCGCCGCGCAGTTCTACTTCTGGACTCTGTACAGCGACCCGAACGCTGCCGGTCACGAGCCGACGCAAGTGATGATCGTCGCGGGCGTGTTCGTGCTGGGGCTGGTGTTCTACTACGTGATGAAGTTCATCAAGAAGTCGCAAGGCATCGACGTGACGCTGGCATTCAAGGAAATCCCGATCGAATGACGGAAGCGTCGGCATGATGGAAGGGGGGGAGCGGCGGATCGACCCGCTCCTTCCCCGTCATGCGGCTAAGCGACCCCGAGACAAACCGCCCAAAACATGGAATGCTCCACGCAAATTGGCGAGGCTGAGTTGTGACCGAGATGCCTTCAGACCCGGGTCTCAATCTGGAATTCGTGGATGAGGCTTTGCGCCTCGTCAGTGACGCCGAGGCCGAAGGCATCCGGCTCAGGATCCTTGGCTCGATCGCCTATCGGCTTCAATGCCCCAACAATCTGCATTTGTTCCAGGACACCAAGCGGGTCCTCACCGACGTCGATTTCGGCGCCGAGAAGAAACAGAACCGCGCCATACGCCAATTCCTCATGGCGCGGGGCTACGTGCCCGACGAAGGCATCTACGTGGCCTCGGAAGGCGCGCGCCACGCTTATCTGCACAAGGAGACCGGCCTCAATGTCGATGTCTTCGCCGACGAGCTCTATTTCTGCCACAGGATCCCGTTCAAGAACCGGCTCGATCTCGACAGTCCGACCATCTCGACCACGGATCTGCTCCTCGAGAAGATGCAGATCGTCGAGATCAACTTGAAGGATTTCAAGGACACGGTGGTGCTGATGCTCGAGCATCCGCTCTCGCATCAGGAGGCCGGAGCGAAAGCGATCGACGTCTCCTACATCACCGACATGATGCGCCAGGATTGGGGCTTCTATTACACCTTCACCACCAACCTGAAACGCGTGCCGGAGCATTTCGGCGAATTTCCCTCGATCCAGGAGCATCAGCGCATCCTGGTGCAAGACCGGATCAAGGCGCTGCTCGATGCGATCGAGGCGGTGCCGAAGACGCTGGGCTGGAAGATGCGCGCGAAGATCGGCACGCGCAGCCGCTGGTACCAGGAAGTCTCGGAGAAGGGACGCCAGTTCTGACCGGGGCGTGAATGAGCCGAGGACGATGCCCGTGTCGAAGAATGCGCCCCTCACGCATGAAGCCTTCCGGCAAAGACAGAAGACCGTCGATCTCGACGGGCTGAGCTATCGGAAGCTGCGGGTCGCCTGGACCGAGCTCGGCGCAGGCGATCCCGTGATCCTGCTCCACGGCATCCCCACCTGGTCCTATCTCTATAATGACGTGATCCCGCTTCTGGCAGGAAGCGCCCGCGTGATCGCGCCCGATTTTCTCGGCCACGGCTATTCCGACAAGCGCGATTTCTTCGACCGCTCGCTTCGCGCCCAGACCGACATGATCCTCCGCTTCATGGATCATCTCGGTCTCGCGCGCGCGAGCTTCGTCGGCCACGACACCGGCGGCGGCGTCTCGCTCATCATGGCGATCGAGCATCCCGAGCGCGTCGATAGGCTCGTCTTGACCAATGTCGTCGCTTACGACTCCTGGCCGATCGACGACATGATCGCTCTCGGCAATCCCAACTGGCGGAGCAAGACCCCGCAAGAGGTCGCGGACTTTCTCGCCGCGGGCCTGCCCGACGGCATCCACAACAAGGATCGGCTCACCGAGGCGTTCAAGACGGGCATCGTCGCGCCCTATAGCGACGAGGAAGGCAAGATCTCCATCATCCGCAACGCGAGCGCGCTCAACACCAACCACACCACCATGCTGGTCGAGCGGCATGGCGAGATCGCGGCGCCGACGCTCTGCCTGTGGGGCGTGCACGATCCCTGGCAGACGATCGCGGACGGTGAGAGGCTCGCGCGCGAAATTCCCGATGCCCGGCTCGTGCGGGTGCAGAACGCCTCGCACTGGATTCCGCACGACACGCCCGACATCTTCGCCCGCGAGATCGGCCGCTTTCTCGGCGCCTGAGGCGCTGACGGCTCATGCGAGCCTCAAGTTCCAGGGCTTCGGCGCGCAAGGCGCGCGCAGCGACAGGCCCATTCTGGCCTTCCTTGATCGCGGTGAGGGCCTCCATTAGCGTAGCCGCGAGCTCCCAGCCGCGGAACATCGATCGTGAGCCTCTCCGCCGACCAGACCTTCCGGCCAGGACCGCCCAGGCCCTCTCTCGTCTTGCAGCCCGGCTTGCGTGCGCTTGGCCCCGGCGAGGAGCGCTACACCGTGCCGGGCGGCGGCGTCATCGCCGTGCCGGTCTTTGCCGGCGACCGCGTGCGCGTCGTCGATCTCGAGGGCATGCAGGTTTGCGAACTGGCCGCGGCCGATGCGGAAGGCCGGCTCGATCTTACCGTTCTCGGCGCAAGCGGCGGCAGCGATGCGATCGGCCTCAAGCGGGCCTTGAGCGCCGACGATGAGAGCGCGCGCATCGTTCGCACCGGGCTCGCGCGGCGCGGCATCGATTTGGCCAGTGCCCGCGCCGTGACTCTGTTCGGCGGCGAATCCCGTCCGGGCGAGTCCGCCGAGTTCACCGTGACGCGTAATGGCCTTCTCCTCGCCGCGGCGCCCGCCGAGGCGATGGAGGCGGGGGCGCAAGCCACCGCGACGCCCATCCGCGTGCACGTCACGCGGAGCCGCATCCTCAAGCCGAACGAGACCCCGTTGCCCGAGCCGCTCGCCGACCCCTTGCAGGATATCCGCGTGGCGAGCGCGACGGCTGAGGCCTATGTCGTCAAGGCCGGCGAGTACATCCAGATCATCGACGTTGCCGGGCGCCAATGCACCGACTTCCAGTGCTTCTCCGCCCGCAAGCTCGACAAGGGTGCCGAGCGCCCGCTCGACCCGACCACGACGCGCTCGCTCGTCGGTCAGAGCTATCCGCTCCCCGGGCTGTTCTCCAAGGCCTTCGATCAGGACATGGAGCCGCTCGTCGAGGTGGTGCGCGACACGGTCGGGCGCCACGACGCCTTCGCGGTGGCCTGCTTCGCGCGCTACTACGAGGACCAAGGCTATCCCGGCCATGCCAATTGCACCGACAATTTCAACGGCGAGCTCGCCGCTTACGGGATCGCCCCGCGCAAGGGCTGGATGGCGCTCAACTTCTTCTACAACACCGGGATCGACCAGAATAACGTGATCTATTTCGACGAGCCGTGGTCGCGTCCCGGCGACTACGTGCTCATGCGGGCGCTCACCGATATCGTGTGCGTGTCATCGGCCTGTCCCGACGACATCGATCCGGTCAACGGATGGAACCCGACGGACATTCATGTCCGCACCTATTCCGGCAAGCAGAGCTTCTCAAGAGCGACGGCCTACAGAATGACCCCAGACGCCGAACCCCAACTCACCCGCGAGACCGCCTTCCACCCGCGCCTCTCGGCGCTGACGCGCAACTTCACCGCCTATCGCGGCTACTGGCTCCCCAACCGCTTCAGCGGCGACGGGCCGATCGCCGAATATTGGGCTTGCCGCGAGCGCGCGGTCATCATGGACCTTTCGCCGTTGCGCAAATTCGAGGTGACGGGCCCCGACGCCGAGGCGCTCTTGCAATACGCGCTGACCCGCAACATCCGCAAATTGGGCGTAGGCCACGTCGTCTATACCGCCATGTGCTACGAGCATGGCGGCATGATCGACGACGGCACGCTGTTCCGCCTCGGCGACAACAATTTCCGCTGGGTCGGCGGCGACGACTATGGCGGCGTCTGGCTGCGCGAGCTTGCCGAGAAGCTCGGCCTCAAGGCCTGGGTGCGCTCCTCGACCGACCAGCTGCACAACGTGGCGGTGCAGGGGCCGAAGAGCCGCGACATCTTGCGCGAGGTCATCTGGACGCCGCCGGCGCAGCCCGGCTTGGACGAGCTCGGCTGGTTCCGCTTCACCGTCGGCCGCATCGGCGGCTTCGAAGGCCCCTCCGTCGTCGTCTCGCGCACCGGTTATACCGGAGAGCTCGGCTACGAAATCTTCTGCCATCCCAAGGACGCGCTCGCGGTTTTCGACGCGATCTGGAAGGAAGGCGAGCCGCATGGCTTGACGCCGCTCGGGCTTGAGGCGCTCGACATGGTGCGCATCGAAGCCGGCCTCGTCTTCGCCGGCTACGAATTCTGCGATCAGACCGACCCGTTCGAGGCCGGCATCGGCTTCACCGTGCCGCTCAACTCGAAGAACGACGATTTTATCGGCCGCGACGCGCTCCTCGAGCGGCACGCGCATCCGCATCGGAAACTCGTCGGGCTCGAGATGGAGGGCGAGGAAGCGGTCAAGCATGGCGACTGCGTCCATGTCGGCCGCGCGCAGATCGGCACCGTCACGAGCGCTACCCGCTCGCCGATCCTGAAGAAGACGATCGCGCTTGCCCGCGTCGATGTCGCCCATAGCGCGATCGGCACCGAGGTCGAAGTCGGCAAGCTCGACGGCCAGCAGAAGCGGTTGCCGGCACGGATCGTGCGCTTCCCGCATTACGATCCGGACAAGACGCGGGTGCGCGCGTAAGGCGCAGGCGCCCCGCGCTGGCGCGCCCTATTTCTTGACCGCGAGGAACGTCTTCATTGTGTCGTCCATGGCCTCGATCCACGGCGTGTGATGGATCGGCGCCATGGTGCCGGTGCAGGGCGACTTGAACGCCTTGTTGCGGTAGCCGAGGATCGATTCCTGCTTGTCGTGCTCCCACTCCTTGAATTCGTCCACCGTCATGTCGATGTCGAATTTCGGATAGTCGGTCACCGCGCACAGGTCGCGGACGTAATCCGCCTGGAAGTCGATCTTCTCGAACGCGTCCTTCAGCGCCTCTTCGCGCTTGACCCATTTCTCGTCGTCTTTCTGCATCTCCGCCTTCGACGGCAGCGGGATCCGTCCTAGGATCACGTCGCGCGCGTACCAGGCCTGCGCGTCGAACATGGTGAAGGTGTAGAACTGATCCTGCATGCCGAGATAGAGCAGCTTCGGATTGTCGATCCAGAAAATGCCCTTGTAGAGGTGCGGCGGATGCATGCGGTTATGGGTGCGGAGCTTGAGCTGATCCTCCAGGAACGGGAAGTGATGCTTGTAACCGGTGCAGAGGATGATCGCGTCGAAGTCCTTGCTCGATCCGTCCTTGAAGTGAGCGGTCTTGCCTTCGATCTTGACCAGCAGCGGCCGCTCGTCCATGCCCTTCGGCCATTTGAAGCCCATCGGCACCGTGCGCCAGCACGTCGTCACGGATTTCGCGCCGTATTTGTGGCACTGAAGCGCGATGTCCTCGGCCGAGTAGCTCGCGCCGACGATCAGCAGGTCCTTGCCCTTGAACTCGTCGGCGCTGCGGAAGTCGTGCGCGTGCAGGACGCGGCCCGGGAACAGCTCGATGCCGGGGAAAGACGGCACGTTCGGCACGGAAAAATGGCCGCTCGCCACGACCACCCAGTCGAACATTTCGGTGCGGAGCGTGTTGTCGGTCAGGCGCTCGACGGTCACCGAGAATTTGCCGGAAGCTTTGTCGTAATGAACGCCGCGGACGGCCGTGTTGAACTGGATCCAGGACCTGATGTTGCTGTTCTTCGCGCGCCCGAGAATGTAGTCGTAGAGCACCTCGCGCGGCGGGAAAGAGGGAATGGGCTGCTTGAAGTGATCGTCGAAGGTGTAGTCGGCGAACTCGAGGCACTCCTTGGGGCCGTTCGACCAGAGATAGCGGTACATGCTGCAATGGACCGGCTCGCCGTGCTCGTCGGTTCCGCAGCGCCACGTATAGTTCCATAGGCCGCCCCAATCGCTCTGCTTTTCGAAGCAGACGATCTCCGGAATGGCCGCCCCCTTGGCTTTCGCCTGCTGAAATGCCCGCAATAGTCCGAGGCCGCATGGGCCCGCACCGATGACTGCGACACGATCAGTCATGACACACTCCCTCGCTCAAACCTGCCGCGCACGCATTTTGCTGCCGGCGACCGCGCGACCGTCGCGCGGCGAGCTACTTTAATTTGACATTTTGGGCCGCGCTATTGAAACCAAAGTGGCACCTCTAAAAACCAAAGTGGCTCCTATTGTTCTGGATTTGGCAACGGCGCTAAGCTCGCAGCATCTGCGGGTTAGCCTGCGGAGTGACTGTGCGCGAGCAAGCCGAGGCGGATGCGGGCGCTATTGAGCGGTGCCGCCGGAGCAATGTGGAGGGTACCAATGCCGACCAACTTGAAGCCAAGCGCAATGAACCGCCGCCAATTTCTCTCAACCACCGCCATGGCGACGCTGATGGCGGGCCTGCCGCTGCAAAGATTCGCGTTCGGAGCCGACAAGGTCGTGAAGATCGGCTTCCTTGCGCCGCTGACCGGCGCCGTTGCGGCGTGGGGAAAGCCCGGGCTCGACGGCTGCCAGATTTGGGCCGATTGGGTCAATGAGGCCGGCGGCGTCCAAATCGGCGACGACGCCTACAAGGTCGAGTTTGTCGCCTACGACGACGAATACGATCCGGGCAAGGCCCGCACCGGTGCCGTCAAGCTCATCAAGGAAGACGGCGTGAAGTTCATCATGATGCTGGGCGGCGATCCCTGGCCCGGCGTCTTCCCGGTGGCGCAGAAGGAAGAGATGCTGGTCTCGACGCTCCTGCCGAGCGATCTCACGCCCGAAACCACGATGCTGGTCGCGCCGTGCGAGGTGCATCCCATCTATAACGTTACTGGCGTGGAGTGGCTCGCCGAGAACAAGCCCGAGCTGAAGACCGCCGTCATCTGCGCCCAGGACGACTCGCTCGGCAAGCCTTCCGTGGCGACCTATCTCGCCGCCTTCGAGGCCGCCGGCATCAAGGTCTTGGGCGATCCGATCTTCTTCGATCCGGCGACCACAGACTTCGCGCCGATCATGTCCAAGATGTTGGGTCTCAAGCCCGACATCATCTGCCTC
>JBFWTF010000002.1:0-31138 GCA_050247995.1 Methyloceanibacter sp.
GCGCGCACGCGCTCAAGGTTTAGTGACGCCCCGGCCTCGCGCATCACGGGCGCGCATCGCCAAGTTCAAGGGAGATATTGCTGGTCAGGAGGAGCGGTTGAGCGCCTAGAAGTGGCGCTTGACCCTGCCGAGGACGGTGACGTCGCCATCCTGTTCGACGACCGGTCCCTGGAGGTCGAGTTGCTGCTGGTCCTGGCCATACATCACATCGAGCCCGAAATCGAATTTCGGCAGCACGGTGTAGCCGAAGACGCTGAGGCCACCGCTGTCCTCGGGCGCGGGCGCGGTTGCGCCGCCCGGGATTCCGAGCTGAAGCGAGCCGATTTGCGGCGTCAGGGCCGGATCGTCGGCGGGCGGCGGCTCGGGCATCTCCTGAAAGGCGAACGCAGGCGCGGCGCCAAGAGATAGCGCGATCAATCCAGCGATGAGGACAGACTTACGCATAGCAATTGATCCACCCGATAAGATGGTTTTGGCCGGGCAACAATGCAAGGTTCGGGTGAATTGCGGGTTAAGGCCTTGCGGCGCCATGGAAAAAGCAAAAAAAAACCGCCGCCCTTGGCCCAAGGGCGGCGGTCTGGCAGCGGAGGGGACTATGTAGTCCGCTTTACCAGTCAACTTGTGCGCGCAGGCCCACCCCCTGGATATCGGCGGTGTTGTTCTTGTTGGCGCCGCCCGTGCCGAGGACGTTAAGCGGGTTGCCGCCCTCGATCTTCGTGTCGGTGACGTTCAGCACCATGCGCGTGTAGTCGTTGAGCCACCAGTTGAGGCCGAGCGTCCACGTCTTGTAGTCGCCGCAGGTGGTGCAAGCAGCCGGACCAAGCCCGCTGCCGAAGTTTTGCCCCACCACGGTGGCGCTCTTGTCGCTTAGATTGAGCTCGTCGTAGCGGCCGGCGATCTGCCAGGCGCCCCAACCGCCGCCGCGCTGACCCCACAAGACGGGGTTCTTGACCTTCGGCCGGCCGAATTCACCGGTATCGGCTTCGTAGTTCTTGCTTTCTCCGGTGATGTACCAGCTCGCCTCGGCATACCAGCCGTCATACTCGGGGCTCGGCGAGAGGAAGCCCGGGATGGGCAGCGCGTCGGGCGAGAGATTCGCGTACTCGCCCTGAACCGCGAACGATCCCCAAACGACCGCGGCTTCGAGGTTGTACATGTCGTCGCTCTCACCCAAGAACGGGGTGCCGATAAAGCGATCCGAAAGATGCAGATCCGCGGCACGGGCCCGGTAGCGGAACGGTTGGCTCCACTGATTGGTCGCACCGCTCGGCGGCGCCCGGAAGTTGTTGGGATTCTCGCGGTACCGCCAGCTCGCACCGAGGTGCAAGACCTGATGCACGCCGTTCACATCGCGATTGATCGGCGCCCAGGTACCGCGCACCGAGTAGGCCTGCTGGTCGTTATAGAAATCATTCACCTCTCCCACAGTTGCGCCATAAGCGCCGGCCTGGAACGACCAATGCTCGCTGCCGGCGAGAACGGCCGCGCCGATCTGACGATCGAGGAAGAAGGCCTCTTGGTAAGCGGGACGCTCCATGAAGGTGATGAAGCGCGAACTCGTGATCTCTTCCATGGAGTTGTAGACGTACTGATTGCCGAATCGGATTTCGCCGATCCCCCAATCGCTCGGCTTCAGCCCCGCATAGGCGACATAGGCGTCCTTGACCGACACTTCGTTGTCGGCGAAATCGACCTCGAATTTGTATTTGACGTCATAGTAGACGACACCTTCAACACCGAGACGCGCGCGGCGGAGTTCAACCGCGTTAACATCCGGGGCGCCGGTGACGTTGAAATCCTGGTCGATATGGTCGAAGTCCGTCTGGACGCGGCCGCGTACCTTGAAACTGAACTTCTTGCCGTCGGCGCTGGTCAATTGCGGCGCGCCCTTCCACTTGATCTTCAAATCGAGATCGCTGCCGCCCGCATTCGCCGCGGCGGCATTCGCTGCGGCAGCCTGCGCCTTGGCGTCGGCGACCTGTTGCTGCAAGGCCTTGATCGTCGCCTGCATCTGATCGATTTGCGCCTGGATTTGCTGCATATCCTGCGCCTTTGCCTCCGGCGCGGCGGCAAAAAGGCCGAGTATGCTCACGCCCGCGAGCAGATAGACGCTGCGTTTTGCTAGTCCCCCTGTCATGCCCCTCTCCACTGTCAAAAGTTGCTTCGCTCTTCGCGCTACAAACAGGAAACGCTTCGGTTTCCTCGTGTTTTTGCCTTCCGGCCTGCTTATTTGGCCCGTATCGTTTTATTTCTGGCCCAATGACGCGCTTGTGACACTCATGCGACGGGCCGACTTTTGGCCTGGTACTGTTGCTCATTGGCAACGGTCGGCCCCCTCCAGATGCGAGCTTAGGTTGCTTTCGGGATCGTGGAGCCTGACGCGCCGGCTTTGCCTGTGGATGAAATCGAAAGGCCAGCAGGGCTGTGGCTTGCCCGCACAGGGCGCGATGCGCGCTTTGGTCCGTCCGAGAGCGCGGCTTTCGTCTATTTTTCGAACTCTTCGCGGGCTTTATTGTCGGCTCGCGACCGCGCCAGTTCCGGTCGCCTGGACCGGAGACCGCATGACGCGCGAGAGCACCTCGATCGGAAAAGTTCACGACGTTGCCGTGGTCGGGACCGGTCCGTCGGGGCTCGTGGCCGCGCTCGCGCTCGCGCATCTGGGAGCCGATGCGGTCGCGATCGGTCCCGCGCCGGCGCCGGCACGCGAAGGCGCGATCGAGACGCGGACGGCGGCGCTGCTCACGAGCTCAATCGATCTGTTGAAAGCGCTCGGCGTCTGGGCGCGACTTCGGAGCGAGGCGGCGCCGCTCAAAGCGATCCGCATCATCGACGCTTCGCGGAGCCCGTTGCGCGCGCCCGACATCACCTTCGCCGCGAGCGAGCTTGGGCTTGACGCCTTCGGCTATAACATCGCCAACACCGCGCTGGTCGAGGCGCTTTACGCCCGCGCCGAAGAGACCTTGCCGGCCGTGATCGATGCCAGCGTCACCGGTGTCGTTTGCGACGACGCGAAGGTGGTCTTGAGTTTGAGCGCGGGAGCACCGGTGACGGCGCGCCTCGCGGCCGGCGCCGATGGCAGGCGGTCGATCTGCCGGGAGAGCGCCGGAATCGGCGTGACCGAACAGCGCTACGATCAAGCCGCGCTCGCCACGAGCTTCCGCCATAGCCTGCCGCACCGCGACGTGTCGATCGAACTGCACCGGGAGCACGGATCGGTGACGACCGTTCCGCTGCCCGATCAACACGCCTCGAGCCTGATCTGGGTCGGAACGCCGGCGGAGATCGCGCAACTTTCGAAGGCAAGCGAGGCGGACTTCATCGCTGCGCTCGGCGAACGTCTCGGCGATCTGCTCGGCGCGGTGTCGGATCCCGGCGCCCGGAGCGCGTTCCCGGTGGCGGGACTTGGCGTGGACCGGCTTGCGGCCCGACGCATTGCGCTTCTCGGCGAGGCGGCGCACATCCTGCCGCCCATCGGCGCGCAAGGCCTCAATCTCGGCTTCAGGGATGCGGGCGCGCTTGCCGATTGCGTCGCCGATGCGCTGGTGCAAGGCCGCGATCCCGGCGGCAGCGAGACGCTCGAAGCTTATGCCGGGGCGCGCCGGCTCGATATCATGACCCGCACGCTCGGGGTCGATCTCCTGGGCCGCTCGCTCCTGACCTCGCTTCCGCCGGTGCAAGCGGCGCGCGGCCTCGCTCTGCACGGGCTCAACCTCCTCGCCCCGCTCAAGCGCGCCATCATGCGGATCGGGCTTGCGCCGCCCACCCCCTTGCCCCGTTTGATGCGCCCGCAAGGAGGCTGAGTTCCCTTGACGCTCCACCCCGCTTTTGCGACGAGGAAGCGTCAATCCACGCCTTTCCTGACCCCCTGAAAACCAGCGTTCGCCCCCCTTGGCCCAGCCCTCAAAACTCCCGTTCCTGCGCGATGTACGCTACCGGCTCGAATATGCGGGCTTGCGCTTTCTCATCGGGTTGGTGCGCCTGGCCCCGATCGATCTTGCCGGTAGCATATCGGCGAAGGCGTGGCGCCTGATCGCCCCGCTCAATCGCCGCCACAAGCGCGCCCTGCTCAATCTCGAGCGGGCCTTTCCCGACAAGACGCCTAAGGAGCGCGAACGCATCGCGCTCGCGGCCTGGGAGAATCTCGGTCGCGTCATGGTCGAGACCATGAACATCGACCGGCTGCTCGACGATCCGGGCCGTCTGCACATCACCAATGGGCATTGGATCGAGCGCTACAAGGAAAAGATGGGACCGGCTCTCATTGTGACCATGCATATGGGCAATTGGGAGATCGGCATGTGGCCGGTCACGCAGGCCGGCGTGCGCCCGGCCGGCGTTTACCGGCAGGTGAAGAACCCTTACGTGGACCGCTATCTTCGCGCCCAGCGTCAGAGGCTTTACCCGGGAGGCCTGTTCGGACGCGGCCGGGCCGCGGGACAGGACGAGACGCAGAAGACCGCGCGCCTGATCATGGACTATGTGCGCCAGGGCGGGCGGCTCGGCTTCATCTCCGACCTCTACGACGCGAACGGCATCGCCGTGCCCTTCTTCGGCCATCCCGCCAAGAGCATGCCGATCGCCGCCATGATCGCCCGGCGCGTCGGCGCCCGCATCTGGATCGGCCGCTGCGTCAGAATCGGCAATCGCGCCTGCTTCGACGTCAATGTCAACGAGCTCAGGATTCCGCGCACAAGCAACCAAGCGGAGGACATCCGCGCCATCACGGCGGCCATCCAGCGGCACTTCGAGATCTGGATCAGGGAGACGCCGGAGCAGTTCATGTGGTCGAACCGGCGTTGGTTCTAGCCGCTTCCCTGCGGACGTTGACAGCACCCTCCCCCTTGGCTCTTATCGTCCCGGGGACAGGTATCGCGATGTTTGCCCGTAACGCCAAATTCCAGATCGGCCAAGTTGTCCGCCACCGGGTCTACCCGTTTCGTGGCGTGATCTTCGACGTCGATCCGACCTTCAGCAACACCGAGGAGTGGTACCGTTCGATCCCCAAGGACGTGCGCCCCGACAAAGATCAGCCGTTCTACCACCTGCTCGCGGAGAACGCCGACACCGAGTACATCGCCTATGTCTCGGAGCAGAACCTCGTGCCGGACGCGTCCGACGAGCCGCTGCGCCATCCCCAGGTCTCCGAGCTGTTCGAGGACCTGAAAAACGGCATCTTCCGCTTTCGTTTCCTGCAAGAGCATTAGCGAGAAAACGAAAGGCCGCCCCGAAGGCGGCCTTTGAAGCTTCTCAAGCTTGCCTGCCTATTGGGCCGGCGGCGCTGCCGGCGTTTTCGGCGGGGCGGTGGTCGCGTTCTGCGGTGCCGGAGCCTGACCTCCCGGCGCGGGAGCCGCGCCGGTCTGATCCGGGCCTTTCCCTTGAGCCGCCTTGGCCGCCAGCTCCTGCTGGCGCTTGCGGAACATCTCCATCAGCTGCTTGCGCGACTCCTCGTATTTCACCGGGTCGGCGGCCGGACCGTCGACGGCCTTGCTGAAGCCGCTCAACGGCACCGGGAAGCCCATCGTCTTCTGCTGGAAGTTCACCGCCGCGACGACCATCTGCTTGCCCTTGCGCATGGCGTCCATCACCTCGGCCGTGAGGTCCACTTGCGCCTGACAGCCCGCGGGGAAGCAGATCATGTATTGCAGGTCGACCGGATTGTTCTCGTCGATTTTCGCCTGGACGCCGGCCGGGATCACGAGCGCGTAGGCGGTGGGCAGCCGGATGATGAGTTGCTGCTTGTCCTCGCCCTCGACCTTGCGCACCATCGCGGTGATCAAGACCATGCCGGTATTGGGATCGAGCCCCTCGTGATTGATGAGGCAGATTTCCTTGTTCTGGGTCTGCTCATTCTTCATGCACAGCTTGACCCAGGCGTCCTGCGCGGGCGTTTGGGCCGCGGCGCCGGCAGGCGCTCCGGCAGCCGGCGCGGCCGCCGGGGGAGCCGATTTGGGCTGTGTCGATTTCGGTTGGGCCTGACCCTCCTGGGCCATCGCCACGGGCGCGGCGAGCATCACAGCCAACGCCGCCGCGCCTCCGCACAGCATCAGCCGAGCCGCGCCCCGGCGCAGCGAATTCCAACGATTTCCCGACTCGATCATCCTCGACCCTTCCTGTTTTCGTGGGGTCTTACAGGCCTATTGCTGACCTTGTTCGCCCCGCGTCCCGTCTTACGATGGTCAATACCCGAAATGAGGCATAGGCGTGGCTGAATTCCCCTGGCGGGCGATCCAGAAACCCGCCGCATCGGCGGCAATTTCCGTCCGCGCCGCACCGGCATCACCATTTGCGTTCCGGGCGCGTTACCCTTAACTCGGTCTGGCAATGCGGGAAGCATCTATAGCCACGCGCGCGCGCTCTTGAAAGTCCCTATTTCATGGCTGGTTTTGGCCTTGATGCTGGGGCCAAGCGGCGCTGCGGCAGGCCCCGCGCCGGGACTTGCCATGCATGGCGAGCCGCGCGAGGCGGCCGGATTCACCCATTTTACCTACGCCAACCCGGACGCCCCAAAAGGCGGCCGCGCCGTCTACGCTGTGCAAGGCTCCTTCGACAGCCTCAATCCCTTGATCGTCAAAGGCGTTTCGGCCGAGGGCGTGCGCGAATACGTCTATGAGAGCTTGCTCGCCCGGGCCTATGACGAGCCTTTCAGCCTCTACGGCCTGATCGCCGAGAGCGTGGAGACGCCCGCCGATCGGAGCTTCGTCGAGTTCACGCTCCGCCCCGAAGCCAAGTTCTCCGACGGCGCCCCGATCACGGTTGCCGACGTGATTTTCTCGCACGCGCTGCTGCGCGATCACGGCAGGCCGAACCACCGTTCCTACTACCGCAAGGTCGCCAAGGTGGAACAGACCGGGCCGAACAAGGTCAGGTTCACCTTCGACGGCAGCGGCGATCGCGAGATGCCGCTCATCATCGGATTGATGCCGGTCCTGCCGCGCCATCTGCTCGACCCCGGCCAGTTCGAGAAGACGACGCTCGCCCCTCCCATCGGCAGCGGCCCCTACAAAGTGTCGAAGGTCGATCCCGGCAAGAGCATCACTTTTTCGCGCGACCCCGCCTATTGGGGCCGCGACCTCTCCGTCAATCGCGGTCTCTACAATTTCGATGAGATCACCTACGACTACTACCGCGACGCGGGCAGCATGTTCGAGGCCTTCAAGTCCGGTCTCGTGCGCTTGCGCAAGGAGGAGGATCCCACGCGCTGGACCGAGGGCTACACCTTCCCGGCGCTGCGCGAGGGGCGCGTCGTCAAGGAGGAATTGCCGGTCGAGACCCCGGCCGGCATGGCGGCGCTCGTGTTCAACACGCGCCGCCCGATCTTCGCCGATCAGCGCGTGCGCGAGGCGCTCATCAAGCTGTTCGATTTCGAATGGGTGAACCGCACCCTCTATCACGGCCAGTACGCCCGCACGGAAAGCTATTTCGCCCGGTCGGACTTGAGCGCGCATGGGCGCCCCGCCGACCAGGCCGAACGCGCGCTGCTCGCGCCCTACGCTTCCGAGGTGAAGCCGGCCATCATGGACGGGAGCTACGCCTTTCCGGTCAGCGACGGGACCGGCGAGAACCGCGAGGGACGGCGCGAAGCGCTCGCGCTCCTGGAGGCGGCAGGCTATCGCCTGACCGGCGGCAAGCTCGTCAACGAAGCGACGGGCGAGCCGTTCACGTTCGAGATCCTCGCCGTGACGCGCGCCCAGGAGAGGTTGCTGCTGACGTTCGCCCGCGCTTTGAAGCAGGTGGGCATCGAGGCACGAATCCGCCAGATTGATTCCGCTCAATATCAGCGGCGGAAGCAAACCTACGATTTCGACATGATCCAGTATTTTTGGCCGGTGTCGCTATCGCCCGGGAACGAGCAGTCGTTCCGTTGGGGCAGCGAGGCCGCGGCGACCGAGGGTTCGTTCAACTATGCGGGCGTGAAGAGCCCGGGCGTCGATGCCATGATCGAGGCGCTGCTCAAGGCCAAGGACCGCGACGGCTTCGTCGCGGCGGCGCGCGCGCTCGACCGGCTCTTGCTCTCGGGCGACTTCGTCATCCCCTTGTTCCATTTGCCGCGCGATTGGGTCGCGCATTGGAGCGACATGAAGCGGCCGGACAAGACGCCGCTCTACGGCTATCAGCTCGACACGTGGTGGATCGAGCCGGAGGGCAATTCCGCCGGCGGCGCCGCCCAAGGCAAACCATGACGGCGCGATGAGCATGCACCCTGCCGAACCGACCGACGCGACCGAGGACGACAGCCTGCCGACGGCGATCGAGCTCTTGCAGCGCCGGGCCGAGAACAAGCCCAACGTGATCGCGCTTTCCGACCCGCCCGATCGCCCAAATTTCGGCCTCGGCAACGCGCGGGCGTGGACCTATCGCGAGGCCGACGCGGCCACGGGCGCGCTCGCGGCTTTCTTCACCGGCCGCGGTCTCGGTCCGGGCGACATCGTTGCGGCGCAGCTCCCCAATTTCGCGCTGGCGCCGCTCGCCATCCTCGCCGCCTGGCGCGCCGGGCTTACGGTCGCGCTCCTGCCGATGCTGTGGCGGGGATACGAGATCGTGAGGGCTTGCGCCGATATCGCCCCGAAGGCGCTGATCGGCGTCTCCTGTTTCGGTGAGGAGACCCCGATCGAGACGCTTGCCGCGGTGGCCGCGGTTCAGCCCTCGATCCGCTTCGTGCTCGGCTCGGGTCCCCACCTCCCCGAAGGCATCGCTTCGCTCGACGCGGCGATGAGCGCAAGCTCAACGCCGGAAGCGCCCGCGGCCCCGCCGCTGACCGGGCCGGCCTTGGTCACGTTCACGGCGCGGGCGGGCGCGCCCTTCATCGCCGTCGAGCGCAGCGAGGAGGAGCTGCTCGCGCAAGGAGCGATGACGGTGCTCGCGCTCGATCTCGACGGCGGCGACGTGATCCTCAACCCCTACCCGTTGACCGGGCCTGCCGGGCTTTCGCTCGGGCTCATGCCGTGGCTCGTCAGTGGCGCCACGCTCGCCCAGCATCACCCTTTCGACTACCGCGCCTTCGCCCAGCAGATCATCGCCGCAGGCGCGACCGTGACGGCCCTGCCGGCGCCGGTCCTCGCCGAGCTCGCAACCGACGGCGTGCCGCAGGCGCCGCAATGCCGGCTGCGGCGCGTAGGCGCGGTGTGGACCGGGCTCGAAACGCAAACTCCCCTTCCCGTCCCCTTCGGCGGCGAGGCGGCGTTCTTCGATCTCTATCCGCTCGGCGATCTCGCCGGCATCATGCTCATGCGCGAAAGTCCCAACGATCCCGCGCCCCTCCCCTTGGGCACGGTCGAAGTCCAGGACGGCGAGGAGAACGCCGTGTTCGTGGAAACGAAGCTCGGGCCGCAACGCCACCCTGAAGGATACGGCGAGATCCTGGTGCGCGGGCCGATCGTTCCCGAGCAGGAAGGAGGGAGCCTTTCGCCCGACGGCGAGGGCTTCATCGGCACGGGGCTCCTCGGCAAGGCCAACGGCACGGCGCTTCAGCTCAAGGGCGACCCCGAGCTTCTCCGGCACGGCGGCCTCGCCATCGCGGCCTCGGAGTTCGACGAGCTCTACCGGAGCTTTCCCGGCTTCCTCGACGCAGCATGCTTCGTGCTTCCCGACGCTCAGACCGGAGACCGTGTCATCGCCGCCGTGGTGCCGCTTCCCGACCAGCCGGTCACGCTCGAGGCGCTCACGGCGTTTCTCGAGGAGCGGCGGGTCGCGCCCTACAAGTTCCCCGACAAGATCGTCATCGTGCGGCAGATCCCGCGCGACGCCGAGGGCCGCGTCCTGCGCGAGCAGATCCTGCTGCAAGTCTAGGCGGGTCAGGCCGCCTGCTTCACGGCTTGCGCGATCTTGACGAGGCGCTTCAAAAGATCGCGCGTCCCGGCGAGCCGCGCTTCCGGGCTTTCCCAATTGGCGTAGTAGATCAGCCGGTGGTCGGGCTGGAGCTTCACCCGGTTGCCCTCCTCGCGGATGAAGGCGATGAGCCCTTCGGGATTGGCGAAGCTTTTGTTGCGAAAGGCGATGACGGCGCCTTTCGGCCCGGCGTCGATCTGCTCGATGCCTGCGGCGCGGCACAGCCCCTTGATCTCGACGATGTCGAGGAGGTGGCGCACCTCTTCGGGGAACGGCCCGAAGCGGTCGATCAGCTCGGCGGCAAAGGCCTCGATCGCCTCGGCCGTCTCGACCGAAGAGAGCCTGCGATAAAGGCCGAGCCTCACTTGCAGGTCGGGCACGTAGTCCTCGGGGAGCAACACCGCCGTGCCGAGATTGATGCGCGGCGACCATTGATCCTCGATGATGGCGCCCTCGCCGCCTTTGAGTGCGGTCACGGCTTCCTCGAGCATCGACTGGTAGAGCTCGAACCCGACCTCCCTGATGTGACCGGACTGCTCCTCGCCGAGCAGGTTGCCGGCGCCTCTGATGTCGAGATCGTGGCTCGCGAGCACGAAGCCCGCGCCGAGCGTGTCGAGCGATTGCAGCACCTTGAGACGCTTCTCGGCGGCGGGCGTGAGCCGCGCGTCCGCCGGGATGGTGAAGTAGGCATAGGCCCTGACCTTGGAGCGCCCGACGCGGCCTCTGAGCTGGTAGAGCTGCGCCAGACCGAACATGTCGGCACGGTGTACGATCAGCGTGTTGGCCGAAGGAATATCGAGGCCCGATTCCACGATCGAGGTCGACAGCAGCACGTCGTATTGCCGGTCGTAGAAGGCGTTCATCACCTGGTCGAGCTCGCGCGACCCCATCTGGCCGTGGGCGCGCGCCACTTTCAGCTCGGGCACGTGCTCGGCGAGGAAGGCGGCCGCCTCGTCGAGATCGGAGATGCGCGGCACGACATAGAAGGTCTGGCCGCCGCGGAAGCGTTCGCGGAGTAGCGCCTCGCGCAAGATGACCGGATCGAACGGCATCACATAGGTCCGGACCGCGAGGCGATCGACCGGGGGCGTCGAGATCAGCGACATCTCGCGTACGCCTGACAAGGCAAGCTGGAGCGTGCGCGGGATGGGGGTCGCGGTCAGCGTCAGCACGTGCACGTCCTCGCGCATCTGCTTGAGGCGCTCTTTGTGCTGCACGCCGAAATGCTGCTCCTCATCGACGATGAGAAGGCCGAGATCGGCGAATTCCACCCCCTTGCCGAGCAGCGCGTGGGTGCCGATGACGATATCGATGTCGCCCGACTTGAGGCCTTTTTTCACCTCGGCGCGCTCCTTGGGGCCGACCAGGCGCGAGGCTTGGGCGATCTTGACTGGAAAGCCGCGGAAGCGCTCGGTGAAGGTATGGAAGTGCTGGCGGGCGAGCAGCGTCGTCGGCACCACGACCGCGACCTGCTTGCCGGCCAGAACGGCGATGAGGCTCGCGCGGAGCGCAACCTCGGTCTTGCCGAAGCCGACATCGCCGCAGACGAGCCGGTCCATGGGCCGCCCGCTGGCGAGGTCTTCGAGCACGGCGCCGATGCTCGTCTCCTGGTCCTCGGTCTCTTCGTAAGGAAAGCGCGCCGAGAACTCATCATAGAGCCCGCCGGGCGGGGTCAGCACCGGAGCGCGATGGAGCGCGCGGAGCGCGGCGACCTTGATCAGCTTCTCGGCGATGTCGCGGATCCGCTTCTTGAGGGTGGCTTTGCGCGTCTGCCAGGCGACGCCGCCGAGCCTGTCGAGCTGGGCGCCGGCCTCGTCGGAGCCGTAGCGGCTCAGGAGCTCGATGTTCTCGACCGGCAGATAGAGCTTGTCGCCGCCCTGGTAATGCACTTCGAGACAATCATGCGGCTCGCCGGCGGCCTCGATGGTGGCGAGGCCGGCGAAGCGGCCGATGCCGTGGTCGGTGTGGACGACGAGATCGCCGACGGCGAGCGCCGACACTTCGGTCAGGACGTCGCTGCCGCGTTTGCCGCGCGTGCGCCGCACCAGCCTGTCGCCCAAGATGTCCTGCTCGCCGATCACGGCGAGCCCCGGCGCCTCGAAGCCGGTCTCGAGCGGCAGGACCGCGGCGGCAATCGTGTCAGGGGGCGCTTGAAGGGCCTCGGCGAAACTGTCGGCACGCGCGGTCTCACCCGCACCGTGTTCCGACAGAAGCGTCGCCAGGCGCTCGCGCGCGCCCTTGCTCCAGCAGGCGACGATCAGGCGCTTGCCTTCGCCCCGGAGCCTCTTGGCGTGAGCGGCCACGGCGTCGAAGACGTTGGCGCCTTCAGTCTGGCGCTCGGCGGCGAAGGAGCGCCCCTGCCTGCCGCCCAACGAGACGATGACCGCGCCGTCGGGCTTCTCCGGCTGCTCGAACGGATCGAACACGATCACATGGCGAGCCGAGAGCGCCTCGCGCCACTCGGTCTCGCTCAAGAACAGGCTCTCGGGCGGCACCGGATGATAAGGCGGGGCGCCGAAGGCCTTGCGCTCCAGAGCCTGCGCGCGCGCGTCATAATGGTCGGCGACCTGCTCCAGCCGTCTTGCCCGCGCATCGTCAACGAGCGCGTCGAGCGTGACCGCGGCCGCGGGAAGATAATCGAACAGCGTCGCGAGGCGATCGTGGAAGAGCGGCAGCCAATGTTCCATGCCCTGATGCTGGCGTCCGGCCGAGATCGACTCGTAGAGCGGGTCGTCGCCGGTGACGGGGCCGAACAGCTCGACATAGCGCTGACGGAAGTTCTTGCGGGCGTGCGGCGTCAGCGCCATCTCGCTCATGGGCAGGAGCTCGAGGGAATCTCGCCGTCCTTCGCTCCGCTGCGTGGCGGGATCGAAGGCGCGGATTTGCTCGAGCGTGTCGCCGAAGAAATCGAGGCGGACCGGCTCGCCGCCGGGCGGGTAGAGATCGAGAATGCCGCCGCGCACGGCATATTGC
The DNA here is from genome assembly GCA_050247995.1 of Methyloceanibacter sp. Lineage (GTDB taxonomy): Bacteria > Pseudomonadota > Alphaproteobacteria > Rhizobiales > Methyloligellaceae > Methyloceanibacter. Next base: position 12,799 of record JBFWTF010000002.1, read on the forward strand.
CCGGGGTCGGTGACGGTGCCGGCGCGGGCATAGCCGGAAATCTCCAGGCGCCCGATCAGCTCCTGCATGGCGACGACGTTGCCGGGCTGAAGCTTGAGACTCGACGCCGCTATGAACTCAAGCGGCGGAACCCGCTGCACGATGGCGTTGACGGTGGTGAGAACGACGAGCGGCGTCTTGGCATCGGGGGCGCGGCCGGCCAGAGCGGCAAGCGTGGCGATGCGCCGCGCGATGGTCTCGGCGTTGGGCGCGACGCGGTCGTAGGGAACGCCGTCCCAGGCGGGGAAGCTCAACACTTCGACATCGGGGGCGAAGAAGCGGAGCGCCTCCTCGAGGGTTGCGAGCCGCGTGCCGTCGCGCGCGACATGCAGGATGGGCATGGCCGCACCCGCGCCACCACGGGCGAGTTCCCCGAGCAGGAGCGCATCGAACCCCTCGGGCACGCCGCCGGCGATGGCGCGCGGAGCCGACAGAAGGCGCTCGACCGGAAGGTGAGAAAATTGCGGCGAAGAGGTCATCGTTCGAGGGATCGTAATCGTTCAGCCCGCCGGGACGAGACCGTGGAAACGTCTCATGCGGGCGACCAGTTCGTCGAGGTCGGGTTCGCCGAGAGAATGCCCGGCGACCACCGACGCCTCGATGGCCGGGTCGGGCACCTCGATCAGGCGCTCGAAGGCGGCGATTTCGGCGGCATCCATGGCCTCGACTTCCCGCGCGGCGAAGCGCCCCAGGAGAAAGTCCATTTCCTTCGAGCCGCGATGGGTCGCCCGCCACAGCGCCCGGCGGCGGCGCATGCCAAGATCGTTGCCGGACATGATAATCTTTCCTGAGCCGCAGGCCGTGGGTTAGAGCGAGCGCGCCGACCCTGTCAAGCTTGCGCCGCCCCGCCGAATCCCGCGAGGCTTCAATGCGCGTTCCTCTGGACGATCATGCGACCCGCTAAGCTCGGATCCCTCTTCGCCACGGTCCGCTCGCTCAAGGGCGTCGGGCCCAAGGTCGAGGGGCTTCTGAACAAGCTCGTGGCCCCGCGGCACGAGAGGGCGCATGCGCGCGTCATCGACCTCGTCTGGCATCTTCCCGCGGGCATCGTCGACCGGCCGCTCGTGCCGCGCATCGCCGAGGCCAAGATCGGCGAGCTTGCCACGCTCGAAGTCACGGTCGCCGAGCACCGGCCGGGCGGCGGCGGCAAGTGGCGATCGCGCTCGCCCTATCGCGTGCTGGTCGAGGACGACGCGGGCGGCGCGCTCGAACTCGTCTATTTCAACGCCGACCCCGCCTATCTCAAACGCCTCCTGCCGGTGGGCAGCCGCCGCCTCGTCTCGGGCAAGCTCGAAGCTTATGACGGGCTCTTGCAAATGCCGCATCCCGACCACGTCATGGAGGCCGACGGCGCGGGCAACAGCGCCCTCCCCTGGCACGAGCCGGTCTATCCGCTGACCGCGGGTCTCACCAACACCACCTTGCGCAAGGCGATCGCGGCCGCGCTCGCACAAATGCCGCGCCTGCCCGAATGGATCGAGGCGGGGCTGCTCGAGCGGAACGCATGGCCCCCGTTCGGCGAGGCGATCGCGCGTCTGCATGCACCGGAGGCGGACGCCGATCTTCTTCCCTCGGCGCCGGCGCGGGCGCGGCTCGCCTACGACGAGCTTCTCGCCAATCAGCTCGCGCTTGCCGTGATCCGCGCGCGGCTCAAGCGCCGCGCCGGACGGCGGCTCGCCGCGACGGAGAAATTGCGGCAGGCGATCCTCGCCGCCCTCCCCTTCGCCCTCACCGGCGCGCAGAGACGCGCGCTCGCCGAGATCGACGCCGATCTCGCCAGCCCCCAGCGCATGCTTCGCCTGCTTCAGGGCGATGTCGGCAGCGGCAAGACAGTCGTCGCGCTTCTCGCCATGGCGGGCGCGATCGAGGCCGGGGCGCAGGCGGCGCTGATGGCGCCGACGGAACTTCTGGCGCGCCAGCATCTCCAGACCATCAGCGCCTTCGGCGCCGCGGCAGCCTTGCGCATCGCGCTGCTCACGGGACGCGAGCGCGGGCGCGAGCGCAGCGCGATCCTCGACGCGCTCACGGCCGGCGACATCGATATCCTGATCGGCACGCATGCTCTGTTCCAGGAGCAGATCGCGTTCAAGGACCTCGGCCTCGTCGTCATCGACGAGCAGCACCGCTTCGGCGTGCATCAGCGGCTCGCGCTTCAGGCCAAAGGCGCGGGCACCGGCGCCGAGCTTCTGGTCATGACCGCAACGCCCATTCCGCGCACGCTCCTGCTCACGAGCTACGGCGACATGGACGCGTCGCGCCTCGACGAGAAACCGCCGGGTCGGAAACCGATCGCGACCCGCACCGTCCCGCTCGAACGGCTCGACGAGGTCATCGCGGGAGTCGCCCGCGCCGTCGCCGACGGGGCGCAAGTCTATTGGGTGTGTCCGCTCGTCGCCGAGTCGGAGGTGCTCGATATCGCCGCGGCCGAGGCGCGCTACGCCGAGCTTCATGCCCGCTTCGGCGAGACCGTGGGGCTGGTGCATGGACGGCTCGCCGCCAAGGACAAGGACCGCGTCATGGCGGCGTTCGCCTCGGGCGCGCTCGCCATCCTCGTCTCCACCACCGTCATCGAGGTCGGCGTGGATGTGCCGAAGGCCTCGATCATGATCATCGAACATGCCGAGCGCTTCGGCCTCGCCCAGCTCCATCAGTTGCGCGGGCGCGTCGGCCGCGGCGCGCAAGAGTCATCGTGCATCCTGCTCTACCGCCAGCCTCTGTCGGAGACGGCACGCGAGAGGCTTGCGGTGATGCGCCGGACCGAGGACGGGTTCGTCATCGCCGAGGAGGATTTGCGGCTCCGCGGCGGCGGCGAGGTGCTCGGCACGCGGCAGAGCGGATTGCCCCTCTTCCGCGTCGCCACGCTGCCCGAGCATCAGGGCCTGCTCGAGGCGGCGCGCGACCAGGCGCGGCTCACGCTCGCGCGCGATCCCGAGCTCAAGAGCGAGGCGGCGGAGCGCTTAAGGCTCCTGCTCTATCTCTTCGAGCGCGACGACGCGATCAAGCTGATGCGCGCGGGGTAAGACTCTCTCATTTTCGTCATTGCCGGGCTTGACCCGGCAGTCCATTCCGTCGCCTCCGCGCGCTGAGGCGTAACGGCATGGATGCCCTGCCAAGCCTGCGCCCGGGCCGGCGAAGCCGGACCCGGGTGTCCGGGCATGACGGGAAAAAGCCACGGCATGTCCTCGACGAGGGACTGTTCTTTCGTGTGGACCTGTTTACCTTTCGCGATCGGCCCCACTAGGGCCGTTCGGCATTTCGGGATATATGGTCGGGACTCGGACTCATCTGCGGCCGGGAGGAGCGCGGTGCCGGAGGTTTCGCGGCGGGAGTTTCTCCACCAAACCACGGCGACGCTTGGCGCCGCGGCAACGGCCGGCGTTCCTTTGCTCGCGACGGGCGGAGCGCGAGCCGAATCCGCCGGGGATCCAGCCACCCGGCTTCCCAGACTGAAGGTGGCGCCCGACCTCGTGGTGCGCCAGGCGGCGGGACTGCGGCCCTTCCGCCCCTCCGGCTTCGTCGTGAAGGCCGAACCGTTCGGGGACAAGACGCTCATCCACAATTACGGGCATGGGGGCTGCGGCATCACGCTCTCCTGGGGCACGGCCGACATGGCCGCGAAACTCGCGCTCGCGACGCCGCATCGCAAGGCCGCGGTGATCGGTTGCGGCGTCATCGGCCTCACCACCGCGCGCCTGCTGCAAGATCGCGGCTTCGAGGTCGCGATCCATGCCGCCGATCTGCCGCCCCACACGACCTCAGACGTCGCCGCTGGAGCCTTCGGCGTCACCGACCTCGTGGACGACGCCCACCAATCCGACGAGATTGGACGCAGCGTCGCCGAAGCTGTCCGCTTTTCATATCGGTTCTTTCAGGGGCTTGGCGCGCGTTACGGCGTGCGGCCCATGGACATGTACATGCTCGGCGCTCAGCCGATAGAAGCGCCATGGGACTTCGCCATTACTCCCGAACTCTTTCCGTTTGAGATTCTCGGTCCCGGCGAGCACCCCTTCCCTTCAGCCTACGCGAGTCATTTCAAGACCCTGATCGCCGAGACCAACACGCTCATGCCGGCGTTGCTCGAGGACGTGCGGACCCACGGCGGGACGATCGAAGTCCGGTCCTTTGCCGACAAGGAGCAGCTTCAGGCCCTCGATGCGCCGGTCGTGATCAACGCCACCGGCATCGGCGCCAAGGCGCTCTTCGGCGATCCCGAGCTCGTGCCGACGAAAGGTCAGCTTACGGTGCTGAAGCCGCAAGCGGAGATCACCTATGGCTATCTCGACCCCGTCCTCGACCTCTACATGTTTTCCCGCAGCGACGGGATCGTGCTCGGCGGCAGTCACGAGGACGGCGTCTGGTCGACGGACGTCGATCCGCGCCGGGCCGCGCAGATCGTTGACGGTCACGGGCTGGTCGCCGGGGGCATGCGGGGCTGATCCCGCGCGTCATCCGGCAGCTCTTTCCGGCAACCCCAAGATGTTTCGGAGTCGAAGCCCAATGAAGCTGACCAGCCTCGCCTTCATCGCCGCGCTCGGTCTGAGCTTGCATGGGCTTGGGTCCGCTCGAGCCGATCCTTTCCTCGATGAGATGGTTGCATTCGACGGCGCGTCCTTCTTCATCGAAGCCAAAGTGCCGGCCTTCGTCATCGCCGTGCTCCGGGACGGCGAGATTTCCGTCCAGGGCTTCGGCGAACGCGCCGGACCGGGCAGCCCGCCGCCTGACGGCGACACGCTCATGCGGATCGGCTCGATCACCAAGGCCTTCACCGGCCAGGTGCTTGCCCAACTGACCGCCGAGGGCAAGGTCAAACTCACGACGCCGCTCGTGGCGCTCGCTCCCGAATTCGCCGCGGCAAAAGACCCGAGGCTCAAGAATGTTCGTTTGCTCGACCTCGTCACCCATGGCGGCGGGTTTCCGCGCGAGGTGCCGCATGAGCCCGGCTCCGACAGCGATCCTTTCGGGCCGATCACGCCAGACGCCTTCGCCGCGTGGATCAAGGACAACCCGCTCTTGTTCGAGCCCGGCACGTCCGTGATGTATTCGAATTTCGCCTTCGACCTCCTCGCTATCGCGCTGTCGAAATCCGCCAAGAAGCCCTACCCGGAACTCCTCCAGGAGCTCATCACCGCTCCGCTCGCGATGAAAGACACCGTGTTCGAACCGAGCGAGGAGCAGCGGGGCCGGCTGATGCACACGCAAGCGCCGAACGGCGAGGACTTGCCGGTGGTGCCGACCGGGCCGGTCATTGTCGGCTCCGGCGGACTCTATTCCACCCCGAACGACCTCATGCGCTGGATGAAATGGCATCTCGATCGCCTCGGCAGCGACGGCGCCGAGGTGCGCGTCCTCGATCACGCGCTCTATGTGCCGCGCGATGGGCTCAATACGGTATCGGGCGTGGATACGTGCGGACGCATGGGTGCGCTCGGGCTTGCCTGGATCGGCATGATGCCGGCGGACGATCAGCCCTTCATCCTGCAGAAGTCCGGCGGCCTCCAGGGCGAGTTCAGCTATGTCGCTTTCGCACCGACCCGGAAGGCCGCGGTGTTCGTTTCCATCAACAAGTTCGATTTTGCCGCAGCGCTCCAGATGTGTAAATTCGCCAACGATCTCTTGGCGACCATCGCGCCCCGTTGATGCGTCAGTTCAATGGGGGAACACGCTAGACGACCGGCTCTTCCTCGGGGACGGGCTTCTTCGTCTTGGCCTCCTGGGCGAGTTTCTTCAACTCGCGCTGCGGCGCCACCAGACCGGCCGAGACGATCATCTTGGCGCCGTCCTCGATGGCCATGTCGAGCAGGATCACGTCTTTCGCCGGCATGAAGATCACGAACCCCGTGGTGGGATTCGGCGCATTGGGCATGAACACGGTCATGAGCGCTTCGCCCGTGCCGAGCTTCTCGTCCACTTCGGCCGGCGGGTCCCCCGAAACGAAGACCAGGGCATAAAGTCCCTTGCGCGGGAACTCGATCAGGCCGACGCGCTTGAAGGAGGTTCCGTTGTTGGAAAAGACCGTCTGAAAGATCTGCTTGAACAGGCGATAGACGCCGCGCACGACCGGCATGCGATCGAGCATCATCTCGCCGTAGCTGACGATGGTGCGGCCGAACAGGTTGGCGGTCAGCGCGCCGATCAGCATGAGCCCGAGGATGCCGACGATCAGGCCGACGCCCGGCACGTTGAAGGGAAGATAGGTCTCGGGCAGATAGGAAGTGGGGATGAGCGGTTTGACCCAGGCATCGACGAGATTGATGAACCACCACACGACGTAAAGGGTGATGGCGACCGGCCCGACGACGATGAGGCCGGTGAGGAAATAACCGCGCAGGCGCGGGCCGAGATGCGAGCCGTGCGCGGGCTCGCCGGCAAGGAGCGTGAGCTGGTCCGGCGCCGGCGCCTCGGCTTGGCCGGTCTTTTCGGGCGACGGTTTTTCTTCCATCTTCTTCATGGCTCTCAGAACGAACTAAGCGGCTTCGGACCGCAGGCTTCGGACACGCCTTAGCACATCCGGTGCGCGGGAACGCGAAACAACGCTTACGTGCTTTACGGAGATCGCTAAAGCGTCGCGGGCAGGCAATCGATCCCGCTTCGCTTCAATGCATTGCAGACCTTAACGCTTTGCGCCTTGTCCGGGAAGGGACCGACCTTGAGGCTGTAGAACGTGCCGAAATCGCCGATCTCGATCTTCTCGATTTCGGGGGACATGCCGGCAAGACCCTGGCTCTGCGAAACTTTTTTCCACAGGGCCTTCGCTTCGTCTTCGGAGCGGCTATTGGCAAGCTGGAGCTGGTAGCCGGCAGAGGACGAGCTTTGAGCCGGCGCCGGCGCGGGAGGCTCGGCCTCGGCGCTTCGGCCGAAGATGCGCCAACTGCTCTTTTTCTCGGTTGCGCCCGCATCGGCGGCTGCGTTCTCGGTGGTGGTGGACCAGTTCGAGCTCGCGGCGGCGGGGGACGGTGCGCTCGGCTTCGGCGTCGCCGCGGCCGTCTGGGTCGCTGGCGCCGGGGCGGGCTGCGGCGCAGGGGACGGCGCGGAGGACGAGCCGAACCAGCGGGTCAGGCGGTTGCCGCCGCTGGTGCTGCTCGCGGCGCCCGGCTGGTCGCCACTGGAGACCGACGTATCCCAGGAGCCCGGGGCCGGAGCGGGTGCCGCGGTCTCGCCCGGCTTGCTCGTCGTCGTTGACCATTGCGATGAGGCATTGGCGGTGCGGGTCGACTCCGGCTGAGGGGCCGGCGCAGCAGTTTCGCTGCTGCTGCGGCCAAAGCTCGGGAACCAACTGCTCCGCTCGTTCGAGGTGCTCGCCTGGGCGACGCTCTCCGCCGAGCCTCCGCCCTCGGCGATGAGCTTGTCCACCTCGCTATTGCCGCCGAGGCTCCGCGCGGAAGCGAGCTCGGCATCGGCTTCCCTGCTCAACCCCGCGGCGCGATAGGCCAGTCCCCGATTGACGAGCGCCTTGACGCGGTCGGACTCGGGCAGGCCGAGCCAGACGGCGGCGCCGAGATCGGCGACGGCGCGGGCAGGCTCGCCCATCTTGCGGTAAGCCACCCCGCGAAGATAGAGCGCCCGGGCGGCGTCGGCGGGCGAGGCGCTCTCGGAGTTGATCGTGGCCGAGAGCTGGCGGACGGCGTCGCTATACTTGCCAGCAGCGATCGAGGCGGCGCCGCTCTTCAGACCTGCGTCTTCAGCCTGAGCGGCGGTGGCGCAAGCCAGCGCGGCCGCGGCAACAAGGCACAGAAGCGCGCGCCCGCCCAAAGCAAGACGGCGCGACCGGAAGGACTTCCGCTTTTCCGCCATGTTCTTGCTCAAGCAAAGAAATCGGGCAAATCCGAGGCTTTAGTCTATTCCACGGTCACGGATTTGGCGAGGTTTCGCGGCTGATCCACGTCGGTCCCCATGAAAGTCGCCGTGTGGTAGGCGATCAGCTGGATCGGCACGGCATAGACCAGCGGCGTGACGAAGCGGTGCACGGCCGGGACCGCCAGGTGCCAGGCGATATTGCAGCCCGTGGTCAGGGGATCCGCGTCGCTGACGAGCACGATCCGCCCGCCGCGCGCGGCGACCTCCTGCATGTTGGACACCGTCTTCTCGTAGAGGTCGTCGCGCGGGGCGATAACGATGACCGGCATCTTCTCGTCGATCAACGCGATCGGCCCGTGCTTCAGTTCGCCCGCGGCGTAGCCTTCGGCGTGGATGTAGGAGATTTCCTTGAGCTTGAGCGCGCCCTCGAGCGCGACGGGATAGCTCGACCCGCGCCCGAGATAGAGCACGTCGCGCGCCTTCGACAGGTGATGGGCGAGCATCTCGTAGGGCCGCTCGTCGCGAAGGAGCGTCGCCATGTGGCGCGGCACCTCGCCCAGCGCCTGAACCAGCTCCATCTCGAGCGCGGGGCCGATCACGCCGCGCGCCTTGCCCGCGGCGATGGCGAGGCAAGCGAGCACCGCGAGCTGACAGGTGAAGGCCTTGGTCGAGGCGACGCCGATCTCGGGGCCGGCGAGCGTCGGCAAGACCGTGTCGGATTCGCGCGCGATCGAGGATTCGCGCACATTGACCACCGAGACGATCTTCTGCGCCTGCGCGCGGCAATAGCGCAGCGTGGCGAGCGTGTCGGCGGTCTCGCCCGATTGCGAGACGAACAGCGCGGCACCGTTCGGGTCGAGCGCGCTTTCCCGGTAGCGGAACTCAGAGGCGATATCGACGTCCACGGGGAGCTGCGCCCAGCGCTCGAACCAATATTTGGCGACGAGGCAGGCATAGAACGCGGTGCCGCAGGCCGAGAGCGAGAGCCGGCTGAGCTTGGCGAAGTCGAAAGGCAGCGCCGGGACATCGACGCGGCTGGTGGCAAGATCGACATAGGCCGCAAGCGTGTGCCCGATCACCTCGGGCTGCTCGTGAATCTCCTTGGCCATGAAGTGGCGGTAGTTGCCCTTGTCGATGAGAAGGGAGGACGCCAGCGAGCGGGTGACGGGCCGCTCGACCGGGTTGCCGTCGCGGTCGCGAATGGCGACGCCTTCCCGGGTCACCACCGCCCAATCGCCGTCGGCGAGGTAGGCGATGGCATCGGTGAAGGGCGCGAGCGCGATCGCGTCGGAGCCGACGAACATCTCGCCGTCGCCGAAGCCGAGCGCGAGCGGACTGCCCTGCCGCGCCACGATCATCAGATCGTTGTAGCCGCGGAAGATCATGGCGAGCGCGAACGCGCCCTCGAGATATTTCAAGCTGTTGTACACCGCGCGCACCGGATCGTTTCCGGCCTTGAGCTCGCGCGTGACGAGATGGGCGATGACCTCGGTGTCGGTGTCGCTGGTGAAGGCCGCGCCTTGGGCGACAAGCTCGTCCTTCAATGCGCGAAAATTCTCGATGATACCGTTATGCACCACCGAAACCAGCTCGGTCATATGCGGGTGCGCGTTGGCTTCGATCGGCTTGCCGTGGGTGGCCCAGCGCGTATGGCCGATGCCGGCGCTGCCGTGAAGCGGCAAGCGCGCGATCAGCTCCTCGAGATTGCGCAACTTGCCCTCGGCGCGCCGCCGTCCGAGCTCTCCGTTCTCGACCGTCGCCACCCCCGCCGAATCGTAGCCGCGATATTCGAGGCGCTTCAGCGCGTCCACGAGCTGTTCGGCGACGGGGCCCTTGCCGAGGATGCCAACGATGCCGCACATCGTCCCCTACCCCCCCAGAGCTTCGCTATTTGCTAGTCGGCGCATCCGCGTCACGCAACTCACGCTCTATGTCCCTTTGTTTCCCGAATCCTTCGGCTTCCGGTTGCGGCGCTCGCGCATCTTCGCGGCCCAGCCGGGACGCTCTTCCTGCGGGCTGCGCGACAGCGCCAGCGCATCCTTCGCGACGTCCTTGGCGATCACGCTGCCAGAACCGATATAGGCCCCCTCGCCGACCTTGACCGGCGCCACGAGCGAGGAATTGGAACCGATGAACGCGCCCGCGCCGATCTCGGTGCGGTGCTTGGCGAAGCCGTCATAGTTGCAGGTGATGGTGCCGGCGCCGACATTGGCGCGGGGGCCGACCGTGGTGTCGCCGATATAGGTGAGGTGATTGACCTTGGCGCCCTCGCCGATCTCCGACTGCTTGATCTCGACGAAATTGCCGACATGGGCGTCCGTGGCAAGGTCGGCGCCGGGCCTGAGCCGCGCGAAGGGACCGACGGTCGCGCCTTTGCCGATGTGCGAAAGCTGCATGTAGCAAAAGCTCTTGATGACGGCACCGTCCTCGATATGCACGCCCTCGCCGATGACGACATGGGGCTCGATGACGACGTCCCTACCGATCTTCGTGTCCCAGCTGAGGAACACCGTCTCGGGCGCGACGAGCGTGGCGCCGTTCGCCATCGCCGCCGCGCGCAGGCGCGTTTGCATGACCGCTTCGGCGGCGGCGAGTTCGACGCGCGAATTGACGCCGAGAACCTCGCCTTCATCGGCACCGACCATGCGCGCTTCGAGCCCCGCCGCGTGGGCGAGCGCCACGGCGTCGGTGAGATAGAATTCCTTCTTGGCATTGTCGTTGCCGATGCGCCCGAGGAGATCGAGCAAGGTCCTGCTCGAGCGGAAGCCCATGATGCCGGAATTGCACAGCTTGAGTGCCCGCTCGGCCTCGCTTGCGTCCTTCTCCTCGCGGATGGCCACGAGCTTGCCCCGCTCATCGAGCAGGAGCCGCCCATAGCCGACAGGGTTTTCCGTCTCGAAACCGATGACGGCGAGGTCGGCGCCGGCATCGAGCGCGGCGCGCACCCTGCCGATCGTCTCGGCGCGCAGGAGGGGTGTGTCGCCGTAAAGGATCAGGACCTGACCGGAAGACGCCGCGATGGCCTCGCGCGCGGCGTTGACCGCGTCGGCCGTGCCGCGCTGCTCCGCCTGGACGAAGACTTCGAGCTTCGGAGCGAAATTGACGGCGACCGCCGCGACATCGTCCATGCCCGGCCCGACAACGACCGCGAGCCGGTCGAGCCCGGCGTCCTTCGCCGCCAAAAGGGCGTGGCAGAGGAGCGGCGCGCCGGCAAGCGCATGCAGCACCTTGGGCCGCTCCGATTTCATGCGCGTGCCTTTGCCGGCCGCGAGGACGATGGCGAGAGCCGAGCTGTTCGTCATGCCGTTCTTGTCGCTACCGATGGAACACCCGGGATCGAAGCAAGAATTATGCCTCGCAAGGCGGAAACAGAGGGTAACACTTGGGGCCGCAAATCCTGTTTCTTAAGGGGCAGGCAGGGGTTCGACCCCCCTATGCCGCTTGAACGTGAACTGTCTAGTCCAAAGCCCAGGCGAGGGCCATAACCCTCATGGGCGAAATCCGCTCTGCTTCGGACGCTTGCGGAAATTGACCGGAAGGGCGGAGCGAGTCATCCTGAGATTCGCGGCGCATCCGTCAGCAAAGCCATATTGGCGTCGCTTTTCCGCCTGAATTTCCGCTCGGGGAGGTCTCGGAACAGATGATCAGGCGTCGCCAGACGGGCTCAGGCAACTGGTCGCGCGGCATATTTGCCGCGTTCTGGATCCTGCTCGGCTGCGTTTCCGGACTCTACCTCTTCAACGTCCTTACCGATCCCACGCTTGGCAGCCAACTCGTCGGGTTGACGCCTTCAGGGTCGGGCGAGACCACCGCGTCTGCCGGCGGCAACGCTTCGCCCAAGGATCAGCTTGCCTCCATCGAGGAGAATTTGCGGGCCCTGTCGCAGCAAGTGGCCAATCTGAGCGGCAAGCTCGAGGGAAGCGAGACGAGCGACGCGCCGGCGGCGCCGGAGCCTGCCGAGGCGGCCCTGCCGTCCTCCGCTCCGCCTGAGACCGAAGCTGCCGGGGCGGAACCGCCCGCGCCGTCCGAGACTCCGGAGCCCGCGCCCGTTCAGGCCGAAGCGCCCCAGCCTGCCGCACCGCCGCAGCCGGAAGCGGCGCCCGTCGAACAGGCCGCGCTGGAACCGGCGCAGAGCCCGGCCGCCGCACCGCCCGCGCCGCCGCAGCCCGCCGGCCCGCCGCCCGTCGCCGTCGCGCCGCTCGAGAACCTGCCTGACGAACTCCAAGAGCGCGCCAACGCTCAACCTGAGGCCGCGCCCGCGCCCAGCGCCGCAGCGCTCGCCGAGGCCCCCGCCGCCGCTCAACCGCCCGCTGAAGCGGCTCCGGGCGCCGCCGGTTCGCCGGCGGCCGAGGCCGCGGCCATGGCGCCGCCGCAAGACGCCGCGCCCGAGCCGCAGGAGCCGGCGGCCGCCGCGACGCCGCCTTCGACGGAGACCGCGGCGTTGGACCCGATCCAACTGCCGCCCGCCGCCAATGACGGCTCCACGCGCTACGGCATCGAGATCGGCGTCGTGGCCAAGCAGGACGGGCTTCGGCCGCTATGGCGCGAATATCTCACCAATCACGCCGCCCTTGTCGCCGGGCTCCAGCCGCGCCGCGTGCTGGCACCGGACAAGAAATGGCGGCTGATCGCCGGCCCCTTCACCAGCGCCGAGGAGGCCGCGCAGGCTTGCGCCCTGTTCAAGAAGGCCGCGCGGCCGTGCGAGGCGACGGTCTACGCCGGCGACTCGCTCTAGAGGCGCCGCGACCGGGCGTCCAGCTCGGTCCGTTCGCCCAATCTTTCGCCCAATCTAAAGAGCGTCGGCGTTGAACGTGTCGCAGACCTCGAGCTTGCCGCTCTTGTAGCCGCGCGTGAACCAGCGCGCCCGCTGCTCCGACGAGCCATGGGTGAAGGCGTCGGGCACGACATAGCCTTGCGTCTGCTTCTGGATGCGGTCGTCGCCGATGGCGCTTGCGGCGCGGAGCGCATCTTCGATGTCTCCCGGCTCGATGATGTCCTTGCTCTCCTGGGCGCGATTGGCCCAGATGCCGGCGAAGCAGTCGGCCTGCAACTCCATGCGCACTTGAAGCGCGTTGGCGTCGGTCTGGCTCATGCGCCGGCGCAAGCCCTCGATCTGGTCGGCGATGCCGAGAAGCTTCTGTACGTGATGGCCGATTTCATGGGCGATGACATAGGCCTGCGCCATGTCTCCCGGCGCGCCGAAGCGGTTCTTGAGGTCCTCGTAAAAGTCGAGGTCGATATAAACCTTCTCGTCCATCGGGCAGTAGAACGGACCCATCTGCGCCATGCCGATGCCGCAAGCGGAGCGCGTGCCGCCCGAGAACAGCACGAGCTTGGGATCCCTGTAGCCCGCGCCATAGCGGGCGAAGAGGTCGCGCCAGACGTCTTCGGTGTCGGCGAGAACCACCGACACGAATTCCTTGAGATCGTCCTCGCTCGTGCTCTGCGGGCGCTCGACCGGCGGGCGCTGCTGTCCGGGCACGGGGAAGTTCGTCGTGTCCGGACGCTCCTGCGGAAGGCGAATATCGGGGAAGGTCGCCTCGTCGCCGCCCGGCTGGGGGCCGCCCTGCATGATGACCCTCGGATCGAGGCCGAAGAAGAACATCAGACCGAGCAGGATCAGAATGCCGAGAATGCCGATGCCGCCGCCACCGCGGCCGCCGCCGCTCGGGAAACGGACGCCGCCGCCCCCGGGGAAGGGAAAGCCGAAGCCGCCGCCCTCGCCCCGCCGATCTTCTACGTTCTCGCTCTCTCTTTGACCGCGCCAGCGCATCGGTAAGTCCTCATGTCAGGGGCGAAATCGCCCGGGATTTTGGCCCCATATGTACATGCGGCGTGCCGTCGCACAAGGCCGCGCGAGGTCATGGAACCCAAGAGACTGGCGGCGCGTTTGTTTATGTGGCGCTGCGCCCAAGCCAGGGGGCGCTTCGCAATGTGAGAGCGTGCGTGCAAATCCTTGTGGTCATTGGGAAGACTGACAAGGAATTGTCAAAAAACTGCCATAGGTCAAAGGCATGCTGGCACTTGCCCGGGTGAGTTTCGACCGGGACGGTAGTGCGTTCTGTGTAATGCGTACGAGCCTCGGCACTCCCCGCGCCGGGGCTCTTCTTTTGTGCGCTTCTATTCGGCGGCCTTGAGCTTGCCGCCGGTCGCGCCGGGCGCGGGAAGCGCCGGCACCGTCTCATCGTGCATCGGCTCGTGATCGGCCTCGAGGAACACGCGGCGGCTGAGATAGGAATAGACCACCGGAATCACAAACAGGGTGAAGAGCGTGCCAACCAGGAGGCCGCCGACGATGACCCAGCCGATATCCTGGCGGCTCTCGGCGCCCGCTCCCGCCGCAAGCGCGAGCGGCACGGCGCCGAGCACCATGGCGCCCGTCGTCATCAGGATGGGCCGCAAGCGGAGCGCCGCGGCCTCGACGACCGCCTCGCGCAACGGCATTCCCTTCGCTCTCAGCTGATTGGCGAACTCGACGATGAGGATGCCGTGCTTGGTGATCAGCCCGATCAGGGTGACGAGCCCGACCTGGCTATAGATGTTCAGCGTGCCGCCGCTCCACCACAGCGCCAGCAGCGCCCCGGTGACGGACAAGGGCACGGTGAGCATGATGATGAAGGGATCGGTGAAACTCTCGAACTGGGCGGCGAGAACCAAATAGATGAAGGCGAGCGCCAGCAGGAAGATCAGGTAGAGGCTTGAGCGCGCAGACCTGAATTCGCGCGACTCGCCCGCATATTCGACCTGCGCCGTGGCGGGCAGAACCTCCTGCGCGGTCTTGGCGAGGAAATCCAGCCCCTCGCTCAACGTGTAGCCGGGCGCGGGCTGCGCCGTGATCGTGGCGGCGCGCAATTGATCGAAGTGATTGAGCTCCTTCGGCGCCACGGTCTCCTTGATGGTGATGAGGTTGGAGAGCGGGATCATGGCGCCGTCGCGGCCCCGCACGTAGATGCGCCGCAGGTCGTCCGGGTTCTGCCGGTCGATATCGGCGACCTTGACGATCACGTCGTACTGCTCGCCCTCCCTCTTGAAGCGCGTGACCTGCCGCCCGCCGAGCATGGTCTCGAGCGTGCGTCCGAGCGTGTCGATCTCGATGCCGGTGGCGGCGGCCTTTTCGCGATCCACGGTGATATCGAGCTGGGGCGAATTGAGCTTGAGGTCGCTGTCGACATCGACAAGCCCGGGATAGTCGCGGACCTTGTCGAGCAAGGCCTCCACCATCTTCTCGAGTTCGGCGTAGGGCTGCGCCGTCTGGATGATGAAGGTGACGGGCTTCGACCGCGAGCTTTGACCGAGCGACGGCGGGTTGCTGGGAAACGCCACGACGCCCGGGATCGCGACAATGTCGGGCGCGATCGCTCGCCCGATCTCCTGCTGGGTGCGCGTGCGCTCTTCCCACGGCTTCAGCCGCACGATGACCCGGCCTTGCGAGGCGGTCGGACTCCCTGCCACCACGAACACGCGATCGGCTTCCGGCACCGCGAGCGCAATCTCTTCGAGCTTCTTCGCTTGGGCGTCGGTGTATTCGATGGTCGCCCCCTCGGGGCCGCGGAAGACGGCGACGATGTTCCCCTGATCTTCGATCGGGGCAAGCTCGCCCTTCAAGACCCCAAACAGGAAATAGCTCGCGGCGGCAACGGCGAGCCCAGCCAACAGGACAAGCGGGCGGACCGCGAGCGCACCCTTGAGCAGGGCGCGATAGGAAGCGGTCAGCCCCCGGAGAAAACGCTCGATCGCCCGGCTGAAGACATTGCCCGCGCCGCCGCCGCGCAGCAATTTCGAGCACATCATCGGCGACAGGGTCAGCGCGACGAAGCCCGAGACGATGACGGCGCCGGCCAGAGTCCAGGCGAATTCGGTGAAGAGCCGTCCCGTCACGCCCGTCATGAAGCCGATCGGGGCGTAGACGGCGGCGAGCGTAATGGTCATGGCGATGACGGCGAAGCTGATCTCGCGGCTTCCGAGCAGCGCCGCCTTCACCGGCGGCATGCCCTCCTCGACATGGCGGTAGATGTTCTCGAGCATGACGATGGCGTCGTCCACCACGAGCCCGATGGCCAGCACGAGCGCCAGCAGCGTCAGCGTATTGATCGAGAAATCGAAGGCATACATCAGCGCGAAGGCGCCGATGAGCGAGACCGGGATGGTGACGAGAGGAATGAGGGTGGCGCGGACCGAATGCAGGAACAGAAAGATGATGAGCACGACGAGAAGGATCGCCTCGCCGATGGTCGCGTAAACGTTCTTGATCGACTCGGCGATGAAGACCGACTTGTCGTGGGCGATCTTCACCTCCATGCCTTGGGGAAGCGACTGGGTGACGCTCGGCAGCACCGCGCGCACCTCCTCCGACACTTCGAGCGGGTTGGCGGTGGCCTGCTTGACGACGCCAAGGGCGATGGCCGGCTTGCCGTTGAAGCGCACGATGCGGCGCTCATCGAGGGCGCCGAGCTCGGCATGGCCGATCTCTTCCAGCCTGACCAGATGGCCGTTGGCCTCCTTGACGATCAGCTCGTTGAACTGCTCCGGCGTGCGCAGATCGGTCTCGGCGAGCACGGTGAACTCGCGCTGCACGCTCTCGATACGCCCGGATGGAACCTCGACATTCTGCCGGCGCAGCGCCAGCTCGACGTCCTGCGGCGTGAGCTGATAGGCGGCGAGCCGCTCGGGATCGAGCCAAATCCGCATGGCGTATTCACGCTCGCCGAACAGGCGGACCTCGGCCACGCCGTTGAGGGTCTGGAGCCGGTCCTTGACGTAGCGGTCGGCGTAGTCGGTGATCTCGAGGGCGGAATGGCGGTCGCTGTAGAAGGCAAGATAGAGAATCGGCTGGGCGTCGGCCTCGACCTTCTGGATGATGGGCTCGTCGATCTCGTCGGGCAGGCGGCCGCGGACGCGCCCGACGCGGTCGCGGACATCGGCCGCGGCGTAGTCCGGATTGCGATCGAGATTGAACGTGACGGTGATCTGGCTCGATTCCTGCCGGCTGATCGAGGTGATGAAATCGACGCCCTCGATGCCCGCGAGCGAGTCCTCGAGCACCTGCGTGACCTGACTCTCGACGATCTCGGCGCCGGCGCCCGGATAATTGGTCTGGACGGTTACCACCGGCGGGTCGATGGCGGGATATTCCCGCACCGGCAGGCGCTGGTAGCAGACGAGGCCGAGCAGCACGAGCACAAGGCTCAAGACCGTGGCGAAGACCGGCCGTTTGATCGAGAGTTCCGGAAGAGTCACGTCAGGCCCCGATGGCGTTGACGATGGAGACCGGCGTGCCGTCGCGGATCTTGAGCTGGCCCGCCGTCACCACCTGGTCGCCGGCGGAAAGGCCTTCGACGATCTCCACCCTTCCCTCGCGGCGCGTGCCGATGACGACCTTGGTGAGCTTGACCTTGCCGTCGACGATCTTGAACACGAACTGGCTGTCGCCCTGCGGCACGATCGCCTGCTCGGGCACGCTCAAGGCGGCCTCTTTCAGTTCGAGCAGGACCGTCACGCGCGCGAACAGGCCCGGGCGGAGGCGCTTGTCGGCGTTGGGGATCACGGCCCGGACCAGGAGGCTGCGGCCCGACACATCGAGATGGGGATCGATGGCGTAGACTTTGCCCTCGAAGTTCTCGTCGGGGTAGGCATCGACCTTGATGCGAATGGTTTGTCCCACCCGGATGGCGGGCAGGAATTTCTCGGGCACCCTGAAATCGGCCTTGACGGGATCGATCGCCTCGAGATTGACCAGCGCCTGACCGGCGCTGATATACTCGCCGACGCTCACGTTGCGCAAACCGACGATGCCGGCGAAGGGCGCGGCGATATGCGCCTTATCGAGTTGCACACGGGCGAGCTCGACGGCGGCGGTGCTGACGGCGAGATTGGAGGCGGTCTCGTCCGCCGACTGGGCGGTCGCGTATTTGTTGCTGAAGAGCTGGCTCGTCCGTTTATGGGTCTGCTCGGCGAGCTTGAGCTTGGCCTCGGCGTCGGCGAGCTGGGCGCGATAGACCGAGTCGTCGAGGGTGAAGAGAGCAGCGCCCTTCTCGACCGGCTGACCTTCCTGAAAATGGATTTCCTTGAGGCGGCCGGGAATCTCCGAGCTGATGGTGACGGCCTCATCGGACAGGAGCGTGCCGACCGCGGTCACCTGCTCGCTGAGCGGCGCGGCGACGACCTTCGCCGCCTCGACGGGCACCGCCGCGGGCTCCGCGTCTTCAGCCGCGGCGGCGGCGGCGAGACCGATGGCGGCGGCCAATAGCCACAAGCTGCCTTTCGCGATGCCGCTCTGCCTCATCAAGTCCATCCGCTTCGTTGCGGCGGACATTTTAGCAGCAATCGCGCGTCAAGAAGATGGAGAAGCCGGGCCCCTAGCTTAACGTTTGGACATTTTAGCCTGAGCCCGGACCAGTCCCGGGCTCCCGCAGACGGGCTGAGGCGGCCGAGACTTCGCGGGCCGCCTCAGGACCTTGGCCTATTGCGGGGGCGCCTCTTCGGCCGGCGCCTCATCGGCTGGAGCCTC
>JBFWTF010000002.1:31238-42074 GCA_050247995.1 Methyloceanibacter sp.
CCTGAGCCCGGACCAGTCCCGGGCTCCCGCAGACGGGCTGAGGCGGCCGAGACTTCGCGGGCCGCCTCAGGACCTTGGCCTATTGCGGGGGCGCCTCTTCGGCCGGCGCCTCATCGGCTGGAGCCTCTTCGGCTGGAGCCTCCTCCGCGGGCGCCTCCTCGGCCGGCACCTCTTCAGCCGCGGGCGGCATCTCGGCCGCGGGCGCTTCAGCGGCGGGCGGCGCTGCCGGCGTCTCGGCGGCGGGCGGCTCGACCGCTGGCGGCACCTCGGCCGCAGGCGGCGCCGCGGGCTCTTCGGTCATGGGCTGTTCGACCTTCACATCCGAATCGCCCTTGTGCCCGTACATGAAAAGGGCGGCGACGACGAGGGCGAGCACGATGCCGCCGAGTACGATCGCGAGAAACGTCCTGCTGCCCTGGTTGTCATCTGCCATGGGTCGAATCTCCTTCCCGCCACCGGGGCGTTGGAATTGTGGCTCGAAACTATCGAGGAATTCGGCAGGGGTCGAGAGCCGCCTGGCCACTGCGTCACTACGTTCAACGTGAAGGCGAGCCCGCCGATTGTGCGATACGGTCGAAGACCGGCGCGAGGGCGAAGGCGACCAGGAAATTGACCAACACCGAATAGAGGGCGGCGTAGCCCGGTATGGTCAACCCGAGGGCCTCGAGCGGGAAAACCGACGAGGTGAAGCCTTGGGCCGCCGCCATGGCGGTGCCGACGGCGGTGCCAACCGCCCAGCCGGCGAACAGCGCCATCGCATTGAACTTGCGCGTATAGAGGCCGAGCAGGATGGGCGGCAGAAGCTGAATGATCCAGATGCCGCCGAGCAGCTGAAGCTGGATGGCATAGGATTGCGGTATGGCGAGGATGAACACGACCGCGCCGACCTTCACCACCAGCGAGACGATCTTGGCCATGCGGGCTTCGTCGGCGTCGCTGCAATCCGGGCGGTAGAACTCCTTGTAGAGGTTGCGGGTGAAGAGATTGGCGCAGGCGATCGACATGATGGCGGCCGGAACGAGCGCGCCGATGGCGATGGCGGCAAAGGCGACGCCGACGAACCAGGAGGGAAACGAGGCGAGGAACAGCGCCGGCACCGCGAAGTTCGGTCCGTACTGGGCGAAGCCCGCGGCGTAGTCCGGATTCTTGTCCACGCCGGCGGCGATGGCCATGTAGCCGAGCAGCGCGATCAGGCCGAGAATGAAGGAATAGGCGGCGAGGAAGGCGGCGTTGCGCCGGATCACGTTGCCGCTCGAAGAGCTCAGGATCCCCGTCATCGCGTGCGGATAGAGAAAGAGCGCGAAGGCCGAGCCGAGCGCGAGCGTGGCATAGGCGCTGTAGGCGCCGAAACTGTCGCCCGAAGGCGGCGCGAGCAGCAATTTCTCCTGCGGCACGCTGGCGAAGATCGCGCCATAGCCGCCGAGCTTGGCCGGAATGATGACGAGCGCGGCGAACACGGTGACGAAGATGAGCGTGTCCTTGACGACGGCGATCAGCGCCGGCGCGCGCAGTCCGCTCGTGTAGGTGAATGCGGCGAGGATGATGAAGGAAATGATCAGCGGCAGATGGCCGACGAAGCCGCCGGCGGGAAAGCCGAGCGCGCCGATCACCACCTCCATGCCGACGATCTGGAGCGCGATATAGGGCATGGTCGCGACGATGCCGGTCAGCGCGAAGGCGAGCGCGAGCAGCCTACTGCCGAAGCGATCGCGCACGAAGTCGGCGGCGGTGACATGGCCGCGCTCGCGCGCGATGCGCCATAGGCGCGGAAAGACGATGTAGAGAATGGGGTAGATGAGGATGGTGTAGGGAACGGCGAAGAAGCCCATCGCGCCCTTGCCGAAGACGAGGGCGGGGACGGCGATGAAGGTATAGGCGGTGTAGAGGTCGCCGCCGAGCAGGAACCAGGTGACGACGGTGCCGAAACGGCGCCCGCCGAGACCCCATTCGTGCAGCACGTTGAGATCGGCCTTGCGCCAATGCGCCGCGACGAAGCCGATCCAGGTGACGAGCAGGAAGAGCGCGACGAAGACGCTCGTGGCGGTGAGATCGAGCCTCAAAGAATGTCCCCCGGCACGCCGGTCGGTTCGCCCTCTTCGCGGGCTTCCCCGGTCACGCGCGTGACCTTGCTCTCGATCCAATAGACGAGGAGCACGAGGCAGGCGCCAGCGAGGATCCAGGCGAGCTGATACCAATAGAAGAAGGGAATACCCTCGAGCGCGGGCGCGGACCGGTTGTAGGACGACACGAAGAGCACGGCGAGGAAGGGAATAAGGAAGAGGAAGCGCGGCCAGTAGCGCCAAAGCCACGGCTTCTTCCTGCTGTCCGGCTTCTTGCGGTCCGGCATTGGGCCTTTGTC
This sequence comes from Methyloceanibacter sp., assembly GCA_050247995.1. Lineage (GTDB taxonomy): Bacteria > Pseudomonadota > Alphaproteobacteria > Rhizobiales > Methyloligellaceae > Methyloceanibacter. The sequence continues at coordinate 33,598 of JBFWTF010000002.1, forward strand.
CCCCCCCTTTTTCGACCCGGGCGCCAAGAGCCTTGGTCCCGAATTACGCGGGGATGCCGCATTTTGGGTTGTTTAGCAAGGCGGAGCGCAATATTGCTTTTGCCTTCGCGCGGCCCCCATATGGCCAGGAGCGAGCCCGTAGCTCAGCCGGTAGAGCACTTGACTTTTAATCAAGGGGTCCCGGGTTCGAATCCCGGCGGGCTCACCATTTTTTTCAGGCACCTCATCGGCATAGGGGGCGAACATGAAGCGCCGACCGGCGGCGGCAATACTCTCGGTTGCCGCGATTGCACTCCCTTTGTTGTCGGCGTGCGGCGACGACGCCTCGAAGCCATCGAGCGCCGCGTCCTCTGCGCTGCTGGCGCGCGAGGCGGTCGTGCCCGTCAGCGCCGTGACGCAATATTTCCCGGATGTGTCTCAGGAGGCGAGCACGGGGCCGAACGAAACGAGCGTCGGCAAAGCGATCGGGTCGCGATCGGTGGTGTTCGTCAGCGCCGACGGAAAGAAGAAGGTGACGCTTTCCGTCGATCAATACGCGAGCGCAAGCGATGCCGCATCAGCCTATCGAACCGCCGTTGAGGGGAGCAAGGACGCGCCCGGGTTCAAACCCGCGGCTGCGCCAGATCTGGGCGAGGAAGCCTTCGCCGGCAGCTCGCAAGTCGGCGCCGAGATGCATTTCGGGATCGGCGCACGCGACGGAAGCCTGATCATGTCGGCAACGCACGCGGGCGACATCCCCGTGACGCCCGACAACTCGGCCAAGCTCATCAGTCTCGGCGGCGAGGAACTCGCCACGGCCAAGAAGGTCCTGGCTCCCGGGGGAAGCGGCTGATCGGCTATCCGTGTTTTGCGGCGACGGCGCTCGCGGCTTGACCGCTCAGGAGATCGGCGCGCGCGGCCTCGTGCATCGCAACCAAGGTGACGAATAATACGATGGCAACCGACAGGCCGGTGAGCGAAATGCGGGCTTTCATGGTCTTGTCCTCGTTTCTCGGGATCGGCATGAGCGCCAACCTTCCCCTTTGACGGACCGAGGACGCGTCCGGTTCAAAGCCTCCGTCAAAAAAAGCGCCGGCGAAAGCCTTCGCTTCCGCCGGCGTCGCTGTCTCTAGACTGCGCGAGGGCTTGGCCGCGCGCCGCATTACCAATCTTACGGGCAGTACCAGAAGGGACCGATGGCGACGCAGCCCCAGGCTTCCCAGCCGATGGGACGGTAGCGGTAGCGATAGGTCCAATAGCGGTTCCCGTAATAATACTTTCCGCCGTGCTTGTAGTTGTACTTATTGTAGTTGTGGCCGTGCTTGTAGCCATGGCCTTTGCCTTTATTCTTGTGGCCGACGTCCACGACGAGTGCATTCGCGCTCGCCTGTTCTGTCAGCGGCATCGGATAGGCTCCCGCGGCGGTGACGCCGAACAGCGATAAGACGAGAAACGGCAAAACAATTCGCTTCATAGGGGGACTCCATTTTTTATCGTGTTTAAGTCGCATTCCGAGGGCGTGGTCCCAAGCCTCTCCTGGCGGCAATCTATCGGTGGTGGCACCCCGGCCCCAAACCCTCGCTCGCGCGATGGTAAAGGCTTTGCGGAGGCGGACACAAGGCGCCTTGCGCCCGGCGCGCAAATCGCCCGCCGCGGGCTTGGCGTTCGTTGACGGTTTAGGCGCTGCGCGGCGCGCGCGTGTTGGACGCGAAGCAGGGCGCCGTGGCAAGGGCCGAGAAGGCGGGAGCCTCGATCGGCGAGCGCTTGGCCGCGGCTTGCGGCAACAAGGCTTCGAGATGGGTCGGCTCGACCGTGTAGTGCACCTGCATGTCGCAGCGTTGGGCGTTGAGCCGATCGCATTCCGCGCGTGCCTTCTCCTCGCTCTCGAAACAGAGAAAGGCGCCGTTACGGATGACCGGGCTCGACGACGGACCAAAGATGCTCGACCGATTGCGGTGCGTCCATATCCTGAAGAAGCGCATGCGGCTTGGTCCTTTTTCCAACGACCAAACGCACGATCCGCCGGCGCGGTTCCAACAACCGCTTAGCCTTCGCCTTTCGGCTCACGACGCGGGACCCTCACCGGCCGCCGTCTCATATCCGCCACCTTGACTTGCAATTGATTCGCCCAGGCGAATCTTAGAAGGAAAATCCCATGATTTCCAACGGCTCATCTCGGCGCTTGCCTCTCGGGCTCGCCGTCATGCTTGGGCTTGCCCTCGCCGCGCTGTCCCTGCCCGCGTCAGCAGCGGTGGGCGAAAGGGAGCCCGGTCTTTCGCTCCAAGGCGCAGAGTCGGCCGCGCAAGTGCAATTGGGCGATGAGCGTGCGTTGCCGGGAAGCGGCGCGGAAGCGCCCATCATTCTGGCCGACGATTCTTGGAAGAATGGCAGGGCGTGGAATCCCAACGCTTACAAGAATCCGAACAAGAATTGGAACAAAAATTGGAACAAGAATTGGAATAACAACTGGAACAACAAATACTACTCGAACAAGCACTGGAAGAAGAACAAGAATATCTATGTGCGGACTTGGAAGCCGAGACCGTATTACGGCCAGTTCTTCGGCGGCGTCGTTCTCGGGTCGATTCTGACGGCGGCGGCGATCGGCATCGCGCCGCCCCCGCCCAATCCCGGGCTCTGCTGGTACTGGGCCGATCCTTACGGCTATCGGGGCTATTGGGACTATTGCGCCCCCTATCCCCTCTACTAGGCGAGCCTCAGAGCTGTCGTGCAAAGGGCGCCGGTCCAGCCGGCGCCCTTTTTTACATTTGCGGAAACGGCAAGCTTCGCAGCTACTCGGCAGGGCGGACGGAGCGGCGCAACCTGCTGAAGACCGTGCGCTTGAGAAAGTAATAGGCGGGGCGCCCCATCAGAGCGACGGCGACAAACTTTGAGAGTAGGGGCGTGGCGCCGAACAGCCCGGAAAGAGCAGCCTTCATGCCCGGGGCGATATCGGCGGCAAGCACCACGGGGATGAGCGGCCAGGCGGCGTAACTCCCCACGATAACGACCGTGCCGAGGGCAAAGCGCCAGCCGATCTGCTCGGCGGTGAACTCCGGCTCATCCATCGTTTCTACAACCACCTTCTCGCGGTCGTTCCCAGGCGACATGGCCATTAGCCCTGACTGAGAAATGGGGTCTCTCGAAGGCAAAGAATGCGGCGAGAAAGTCCGTGCCCTCGATATGGTAGCGCCGTCGGGCGGCGATACAAAAGCAGAATCGCCGGTCCTCACCAGCCGATTAGGCCCCGTTTTGCGCCGCAACGAGCCAAGCCGGATCGAACCAGCGATCGGCTTCGCCGTCGTAAGGGAGCCTGGTGATATCCCAATGGCGGATGAAGGGCGCGTAGGTCTCCCAGACCGGCGGACCGCCGCCGACATAGACGACGCGGTCGGGGAACCAGGCCAGCACTTCGGCGGGGTGATTGCCCGAGCGAATCTCGCAGATGGTGCGGTCGTCATAGGCGAAGGCCGGGATCGAGGCGACCGTGGCCGGCCCGGCGATGATGACATGACCGCGCGTGACCTCGAAGAACCGCGCCACGTCGGCGACATATTCGCGGCCTTTGTTGCCCTCCCAGGGAAGCTTGCCGTTTAGCCCGAGCTGGCCGCGCTGGCCTATGGCGCAGATGGCGCGAATGTCAGCCACGCACGTCTCCTTTCAAAGCGATCGATCCCACCGAATGCCGGCCTGCGACCTTAACCGCCGATGGCGTTTTGGCAAAGATTGAGGCAGAAACGCCTGCCATGACGCCCCGCGCCCGCCCCCTGCCCCACGCCGACGAAACCCATCGCCTGGGGGCGATCGGCCTCATGGCGCTCGCCTCGCTCTGTTTCGCCGCGCTCGATGCCACGGGCAAGTATCTCATCGTCAAGCAGGGCGTGCCGGTCATCGAGGTGTCATGGCTTCGCTTCGTCGGCCATGTCGTGTTCAGCGCGGTCGTGCTGTGGCCGTTCGCGCTCGCCCCCTCGCTCCGTTCGGCGAAACCGATCATGCAGATTCTTCGCTCGGGGCTGATGGTGGTGACGACCGGATTCAATTTCCTCGCGCTCCGCTATCTTCAGCTCGACCAGACCATCACCATCTTCTTTCTCACGCCGCTCCTGGTCGCCGGTCTCGCCGGACCCCTGCTCGGCGAGTGGATCGGCTGGCATCGCATGCTCGCGATCGTCGCCGGCTTCCTCGGCGTGCTCTTGGTGATGCATCCCGGCATCGGTTCGGTCCACTGGGCCATGCTGATCGCGCTCGTCGCGACCTGCGGCTACGCGCTCTACAATATCGCGACGCGCTATCTCGCCGGCTTCGATCCCGCCGCGGTGACGCAAACCTACACGCCGCTCGTCGGCGCGGCCGTCCTGGCCGCGCCGGCGCTGGCGGCATGGCAATCGCCGGCAGACGGTTTCCAACTCTTGCTGCTGGCCTCGCTCGGCTTCTGGGGCGGGCTCGGACATTGGTTCCTGATCCTCGCCCATCGCAGCGCGCCGGCTGCCGTGCTCGCGCCCTTCATCTATCTCGGGCTCATTTGGATGTCGACGCTCGGCCTTGTCGTGTTCGGCGAGGTGCCGACGCTGTGGACGCTCTCGGGCGCCGCGATCGTGATCGTATCGGGACTTTACCTTCTCGCGCGCGAGAGGAAGGCGGTCGGCGCGGCGAAGGCCGGCCCCGCGTCGGACATCGCCACGCAGTGACGAAGCGCGCGGGCGCTCTAGCCGTCGCCACTATCGCCCGCCGTCGCGTAACGGCGGCAGACCTCGTCGGCGAATCCGGCGAAACGCCCTTGCGCGATCGCTTCGCGGGCGCGGGCCATCAGCTCCTGGTAGAACTGGACGTTGGCGTAGCTGAGCAGCATGGCGCCGAGCGTTTCGCCCGACTTCACCAGATGATGGAGATAGGCGCGCTCGTATTGCGCGGCGGGACAGGCGCTTTCGGCATCGAGCGGGCTTGCGTCCTCGGCGTAGCGGGCATTGCGCAGATTGAGCTTGCCGCCCCAGGTGAAGGCTTGGCAGTGACGCCCGGAGCGGGTCGGCATCACGCAGTCGAACATGTCGATGCCGCGCGCGATCGCGCGCAGCAAATCCTCGGGCGTGCCCACGCCCATGAGATAGCGGGGCCGGCCTTCCGGCAGGAGGGCGGCGGTGACCTCGACCATGTCGAGCATCGTGGCCTGCCCCTCGCCGACGGCAAGCCCGCCGATGGCGTAGCCGTCGAAGCCGATGGCGAGCAGTGCACGCGCGCTCCGTTCGCGCAGATCGGGATAGACGCTGCCCTGCACGATGCCGAACAGAGCCTGCCCCGGCTTGGCGCCTAGGCCAAAGGCGGCCTTGCTGCGTTCGGCCCAGCGAAGCGAGAGTTCGAGCGAGCGTAGCGCCTCGTCGCGCGTGGCGGGAAAGGGCGTGCACTCGTCGAGCACCATCTGGATGTCGGCGCCGAGCAGGCATTGCACCGCGATGGCGCGCTCCGGGCTCAGGCTCACGGCGGCGCCGTCGATATGCGACTGAAAAGTCACTCCGGTTTCGTCGATGCGGCGGAGCTTCGCCAGCGACATGACCTGATAGCCGCCGGAATCGGTCAGGATCGGCTTGTCCCAATGCATGAAGCGGTGCAGCCCGCCGAGCTTGGCGATGCGCTCGGCGCCGGGGCGAAGCATCAGGTGATAAGTGTTGGCAAGCAGGATGTCGGCGCCGGCGGCGGCCACGTCCTCGGGAAACATGGCCTTGACGGTGGCGCCGGTGCCGACCGGCATGAAGGCGGGCGTCCGCACCACCCCGCGCGGCGTCGCGATCGCGCCTACCCGCGCCAGCCCGTCTTGCGCCCTGACCTCGAAGGCGAAGGGCGCGGTCATGGCGCGCTCACCGCTGGGCTGAGCAGGCAAGCATCGCCGTAGGAATAGAAGCGATAGCCGCTCGCCACCGCATGGGCATAGGCCCGCTTCATGAGATCCAGTCCTGAAAACGACGCAACCAGCATGAACAGGGTTGAGCGCGGCAAATGGAAGTTGGTCAAGAGGCGATCGACGAAGCGAAAGCGATAGCCCGGCGTGATGAAGAGGCTGGTCTCGCCGGCGAAGGGCCGGAGCCGCCCGTCGTCGCCGGCGGCGCTTTCCAGGAGCCGGAGAGAGGTCGTGCCGACGGCGACGATGCGCCCTCCCCGGTCCTTCACCGCGTTCAGGGAAGCGGCGGTCTCGGCCGAGACCATGCCATGCTCGGCATGCATGCGATGGCCTTCCGTGTCCTGCGACCGCACCGGCAGAAAGGTGCCGGGGCCGACATGAAGCGTGACGAAATGCTCCGATATGCCGCGTTCGGCAAGCGCGCCGAGCAGGCTCTCGGTGAAATGGAGCCCGGCGGTCGGCGCGGCGACGGCGCCCTCCTCGCGCGCGAACACCGTCTGGTAGTCGCTCACGTCTTGCGCGTCGGCATGGCGGCGCGAGGCGATGTAGGGCGGGAGCGGCATGTTGCCCAGGCTGTGGATCGCCTCATCGAGCGCCGCGCCGGAAAGATCGAAAGCGAGCGTCGCCTCGCCCTCCTCCCCGCGCGTGGCGACCGTCGCGGCGAGGCTGCCGCTGAGACAAGCGTTGCCGCCTGGGCCGAATTGCACGCGGTCGCCGGGTTTCAGGCGTTTCGCCGGACGGGCCAAAGCCAGCCAGCGATCGGGCCCAACTCTCTCGATCAGCGTGACCGCGATCCTGGCTTCTCCCCCATCGCGCCGCCGGACGCCCTCGAGCTCGGCGGGAATGACCTTGGTATCGTTGAAGACGAGCGCATCGCCCGGCTCAAGCAGCGCCGGCAGATCGCGCACCATGCGGTCGTCGATCGGCGGGGTGGCCCCGGGTTCGACGACGAGGAGCCGCGCGGCATCGCGCGGGACCACCGGGCGCAGCGCGATCAGCGCCTCCGGCAGGTCAAAATCGAAGAGATCGGTGCGCAACGAAAACGACGTTAGAGCGAGCGCACCATCAGCGCGCCGACGAGAACGAGGAGAGCCCCGCCGACCCGGCCCAGGGTCAAACCCCGCTCGACGAGGTCGAACAGGCCGAACCGGTCGATCACGAGCGCGGTGAAGAGCTGCCCGGCAATGCCGAGCGCCATCAGCGCGGCGACGCCGATGCGCGGCGCGAGCACGATATTGACGGTCACGTAGACCGCGCCGAGCAGGCCGCCGCCGATCAGCATATAGAGCGGGAGCGACTTCAGGGTTTCGAGCGGCGCGCTGGGGCGGGCGAAGAGCAACGTGACGACGATCAGGGCCGCGGTCCCGACCAGGAACGACAAGGTGGCGGCCGCGACGGGATGACCGAGGCGGCTCGCGGCTTCCGCGTTGATGGGGGCCTGGAGCGCGATCATGCCGCCGGCAAGAAGCGCGACCAAGGTGAGCGACAGGGCTGGGAGCGACATGGCTGGCTCGTTCGGCGTCATGACGCGGCGTCGGCGGCGATACGGGCCGAGACGATCTTGTCGGGCGCGGCCGGCGGCTCGCCGCGCGCGATCTTGTCCACGTTCTCCATGCCCTCGATCACCCGGCCCCAGACCGTGTATTTGCGGTCGAGGAAGGTCGCGTCGTCGAAGCAGATGAAGAACTGGCTGTCGGCGGAATCGGGCGACTGCGCCCGCGCCATCGACACGGCGCCGCGCGTGTGCGGCTCGGCGTTGAACTCGGCGCGCAGTTTCTTGCCCGAACCGCCCATGCCGCTTCCGGTCGGATCTCCGGTCTGGGCCATGAAGCCGTCGATCACGCGGTGGAACACCACCCCGTCGTAGAAGCCCTCGCGCGCCAGTTCCGTGATGCGGGCGACGTGATTGGGGGCAAGATCGGGGCGCAGCGCGATCGTCACGCGGCCCTTGGTCGTTTCGAGAATGAGCGTGTCCTCGGGTTTTGTCATGTTCGCGATCCTCCGTGCCGGCCGGCGCTATTCCACGATCGTCGCCGTCTTGATGAAGTCGAGCTTGGGGAAGTCCTGTTCGAGATAGGCGTTGCCCTGACTCTGGATGCGGCCCTGGTCGGGTCCATTCCCATGCGGGGCGCCCTCGCCGTAGCCGTTATAGAGCTGGTCCACCACCTCCATGCCCGAAACGACCTTGCCGAACGGCGCGAAGCCTTGGCCGTCGAGCGGGGCATTGTTGCCGAAATTGATGAAGACCTGGGTGGTGCGGGTATCGGGTCCGGCGGTGGCGAAGGTGATCGTGCCGCGCTCGTTGCTCGCCTTGACCGGATCGTCCTTGATGTCGGCGTTGCGCCACACGCTTGCGATGTTGGGATCGCCGTTGATGCCGAACTGCACCATGAAGCCCTCGATCACGCGGAAGAAGCGCGCGTTGTCGTAAAAGCCGTTCTTGACCAGGTTGTAGAAGCGGTCGGCGCCGCGCGGCGCCCATTCGCGATGAACCTCGACCACGAACGTCCCTTTGCTCGTGTCGAATTTCGCGTTGTAAACCGCCGGAGCCTTCGCATTGAGCGCGGCAGGATCGGAGAGGTTGCCGGCGGCAGCGCCGGCCAGAGAA
>JBFWTF010000003.1:0-38952 GCA_050247995.1 Methyloceanibacter sp.
GAGGTGTTGCGATCCCCACGCGCGTGGGGGTGAACCGTTGGGTTGCTGCACATGCCGATTGTCCGAGTCGCGATCCCCACGCGCGTGGGGGTGAACCGGGAGCGTGCGTGGAGTGGAAACATTGGCGAAAGCGATCCCCACGCGCGTGGGGGTGAACCGCGCGACTTGACGACGCGAAAAAGACGAACCGAATGCGATCCCCACGCGCGTGGGGGTGAACCGGGCGCATATGTCCAAGAAGTAAGCGGCCTGCCGCGATCCCCACGCGCGTGGGGGTGAACCCCGTCTCTTGCCGCTCACAATGCACCTCCGAAGGTGCTATCCCCACGCGTGTGGGGGTGAACCGGGGTCCCGCACGAGTTGCGGTTGGTCGCGTCGTCATGCAGCCTTCCTCCTCTGAAACTCCCAATCCCCGTCCTCTCGCAAGGCCCATTCGGCGCCGTCGTCAGCTCGTGCGCGGATCTCAAACTCAAAACCGCGGGCGTGCATCACGCTTGCGTAGGCGCGGCGCAGTGCTCCTTCCACCGTCGCGGCAGGGCCTGAGCCAACTTTGCGACCATCAGCGAGACAAAAAATCGCCTCGTAGAGGGCCGCATTTTTTACGCGGCGTTTTAGGCTGGCGTCGCTCCACGCACCCATACGCTGTATTCCTCTCATGACCTCACTGTGACGAGACTTGCGCATCAAATACGCGCGTTTGTCAGAGGTTGGTTTTAGAATTTTGTTTGCTATCTGACAGAGATCCTTTTAAGGATTCCGTAAGAACGTGCCATTAGGAGTCGAGACGCCCCGTCCGACGTGCAGTACCGCGTTTGTGTATTCTCCAGCAACGGATCGTGAGTGCATCTACAGCACGTAGACGCATTCACGTCCCGTTGCTGGAGAATACAGAACGAAATGTTCGTCTGTCAACAGAAATTCTAAAAAAATTTCTGTTGACGGGTTAACTATTGTGGTGCTAAAAGGGGGACGTCTTGGCAGGCGATGTGAATGGAGAGGCAATGAGTGCCAACATCGTGTGTATCCAAGCACGAAAGGCCGTGGGCGTCAGCCAGACTCTCTGGTCAGCGTTCGTAGATAAGGACAGAACTCTCGTTTCGCGCATCGAGAACATGCGCCTGAACGCGATCGGCCCAATCGTTGCGATTAGCGATTTTGTCCTAAGGATGCTGGCGCGCGGAGGGTCAATCACTGGAGCAGACATCAAGGCTGCGTTATTGGCGATTCCGGATGATCGTCGGTCGGCCTGGAATACCTACAACGCTCTAGTAACCCTCTGCATCAAACATGGGCTCACCGCAGTCCTGGAGGAGGCGACGGGAGTCACTCCAACTTTTGATGCTCATGGAGCCGAGGAGGCCGCGGACATGCATGCGGTCATGAAGCACCAAGCCGAAGACATGAAGCACCAAGCCGAAGACATGAAGCGCAATCTCAAGGAATGGATGCGCCGTGCAACTCCGGAAGCGCGGCAACGAATCGAACACGCCATCGCAGCGGCAACGGATGCAGAACATTGGATCGAAATGGCGCTCGAAGCTGAGCGCGAGCTGAATCAGGCTGAGGTAGAGCCTGGGGGGGATGGGGATGGGTAAGGAGGGAGGAGCACCAAAGGGTGTGCGGCATGTTGTTAGCCGTCAACGAAAGGCGCTCGCGCTGACTCGGGCTCTTTCCTCGGGTGAGCGTCCGACGCTCATTGTTCACTATGCTTGCGAGAGCTTCGATGACCTCCCTGAGGGGGCGACTCCCGCAATGAGCTGCATTTCTGTTTTCGATTGGAAAAATGGCCTGACCTCGAGCTTTTTCCCTGCGAAGAGTGCTCAAGCGGAGTCGGTCAATCTTTGCCCCGGTCATGCCGAGATCGAGCGCTTTGAGCGCGAGAGCCTGCTCGAGTTCTACCAGTTCTTGCAGCATTGGCTGGAGAAGAACAGCGAGGGCGAGCGCTTCATCGTTCACTGGAACATGAAGGGCCGCCTTTATGGATTCAACGCCTTGCTCGAGCGAGCTCGCGCCCGGCTGAAGACGAACGAGAAGCTTCTGGCCTTTGCTGAGGACTTTCCTCCGGCCAACCTCACTCTCGTCAATCTTGCCGAGGTCCTCCAAGACATTTACGGGTCGGACTACTGCCATCATCCGCGCCTGCCAAACCTCATTCATGTCAATGGCCTGGGCCACAAGAGCTTCCTCGTCGGGGAGGCCGAAGCGATGGCCTTTGACCTGGGGCGATACAACCGCCTCTGCGAGTCGGTCGAGCGCAAAGTGCGATTGATGAAGCACATCATTGACCGCGCGGCCGAAAACCGGCTCGCCGTCAATCGGCGCGAGCTGCTCTCCGTGCGAACCCTTGGTTGGGGGGCTGACTGGCTTGAGAACCATCCTGTGTGGTTTGGCCTTGGACTCGTCTCGACGGCGGTTGCGGTCGTGGCGACAGTTTTTGGTCAATTGGTGAGTTTCTTTGGCTGGTCCGAGAAGAAGTGAGCCTTGAATCAGGCTGATGTAGATGGAGGGGATGGGGATGGGTAAGAGACTTCGCGTAGAGCCGAAGTATCGAAGGAGCTCACTCCATAGTTGCTTGGACGTTAACTATGAATTGAAAAATTGCCCGGATCGCTCGTGGGATCAAATCATCATTGATCTTGTCGGGGCTGAGCATCACATGCTCACCGAGGTCACGGAACGCAAGTTGTTCGACCCCGGAGTCACAATCTCAATCGCATTTTGGTTTCATCGTGACAATTGGATGGAGGCGAAGCGGGCCTTAGAAAGAGTCTCTGTCTACTTCGACGAAAACCGACTTCGCTCAGGGCCGATAAGGCTGATTCCAACGGCTCACGGGATTGAAGGATCCCTGGCCGACGAAGATCCTGCCAAGGACCTCGACGAAGGAAAGCCGCCGAAGGCGCCTTTCAAATCTGTGGTCGAGGCAGTAGAAGCCTTGGAGAGCATAGTTATTTTGGATCGCGGAGAGACTTTTGGCTATTACAGCGAGTCCCTCATCAGCGATTTTCGCCGAATGGCAGAGGTTCCGTCTCGAAAGGGAAGTTACGCCCGCAAATCCGTTTTCGCAGAGATTACTTCTGTTCGGATATCAGAGAGAAACCGGATCTTGGAGGCAAGCCGCGCGGTTTGCGAAACGCCGATAGAAAACAGTGTTCCGGGTGTCACGGGCTTTCTTGCGCGCATTAGCGACTTGATTCAAGAGACGCTGAAGGTTCTGAAGAAAGGGCCATTGCTCGCGCGCTTCGAAATGCTCTTTCATCAGGCTCGTACCTGCGAACTGGCGCTGAAGCTCGCTGCCTGGGAGCGCCACAGGGGGCGCCTGGCGGATCAACCACAGATTGTCCCGGCCGAGCACGTTCCCGACATGAACAGCTACCGAATCCAAAAACAGACGTAGACGAAGTAAGGCGGATCGCCCAAGTCACCGACTGACTTTTCGGATTCGTTGTTGTTCTTTGGATGTTTGTTGTAGAAGCGGCCAATCAAGTCTTCCTCCGCCTCTTGAACGAGAATGTATCCGTTTGTCTGGAAGAACGGGCGAACGACGTCAGCACCATGGGCTGTCGCATTCCTTTTGTCGGGGTTGCTCGAGCGGCCAATGTAGAACTCAAGGACTTCTTCGGAATTGACGAGACGCCGAATCTTAATGGTGACAGCGTTGAGCACGTCTGGAAGCGGATCATCGGCCCAACAACTCAAAGGAATCGTGAAGCGGTTCAATCGTTTCTCGAAAGCCTTAATTCGCTTGTCTTTCGCAGACACAGGAACACCTTGGCCCCTTCGGGGGCGGTGGTTGTTGTGAGGCGGGTCGCAAGGGCCTCCAAGCACAGGCGGCCCGCCTCGTTTTTACAAGTCCTGGCGAGTCTAGCATTTGTAGTAAGGCTAATGGCGAGCCCGGAGGGGATGGGATGGGTAAGCGAAAAATCAGGAATCATCCTCGAAGCTGGAAGCTCGACATTAGCTACAACCTCAAAGATTGCCCAGACCGCGCCTGGGATGACCGAATCATTGGTCTGGTAGGAAGTGACTACCTTCGCTTCGCCCGCTCGGGACGATATTCAAGAAACTGGATGTTTGAAGTCGTCGAGTTTGGCTTCTGGTTCCCCGAAGCTGAAGAACGCCACATCGACAAAATTGAAGAGGACCTTCTTCGCCTGCGTGAAGACAACCGAGGAGGACTTCGATTTGGCTGGTCTGAAGGAGGATCGGCTCCGCCAGCTCACTGGTGACAAGTCGAAGAGTCGAGTCTCTCTTGGACCGTTCAAAAGGTTGTGCCGGAAGGCTGTGAAGGAGGTGGGGAATGATTGAGGCCCAATTGTCAGAGATTCTCAGTGATCTGAGAACCGTTCAGAGCCAAGCAACCTCGAACCAATACGACCTCAAGGACCTGAAGGCGGCCGTCGTCCACCTTCAGACTCGCGTCCAACAGATTTGGAGTCGGGGCTTTGCCGACGAGAGATTGAATCCTGAGTCCTTATCACGAGAACTCAAGGAGGCGCGCGGGGACCTTATCGCGCTTGAGAAGGTGATTCATTCCTACCGCTGTGAGGGCGACAAGACCGCGCGCCAGCTCGAAGAGCTGCAAGCTCGAGTCGATGCGCCGGCGAAGATAGCGAAGGACTACGACCGCCTGCTAGAGCAGCTCGAAGGCCGCTGTTATCACGCTGAGGTCTTGAGCGGGAACGCGATTCAGACCAGCGACGAGGCAACGGCCACTTTGGCCCGAGAGATCACGGCCGTGAAGAAAGAGATCGGAAGTCTGCGGGCCGAGCTCGACGCGCAATGGCGAGCGGCGGCGCCGCGTAAGTCAGCGCTCGAGCTTTTCTTGGACTTCGCTCATAAGAGTCCAGAATTGATCCTGTGCGGAGGCTTCTATTTCTTGTTGGTCTCGGTCGTTGTTGCCGTGAGCGTTGTCAATATCGTGACCGTGTCGAAGTCCGCAAAGATCAGCCAAACCGAAGCCAAGACCGACTGAGTCGCTTCGACCTAAAACTGAAGCTAAAACAAGAAATGAGGAAACCATGGTCGAACCATATTGGGTGGATATGCACGCGCTAATGGAAACGCCCGAAGCCTTCCCCGCCGTTCTGATCATCGCGCTTCGCGACGGTTTTATCAGCGGTTACAAGGCCAGAAAGAGCGGCGAAGTCAACGACGAAAACGCCTACAACGCATCCGCAGCCTTCGCATCGGAAAAGCTGCCTCACTTTTGGAGGATTCTCAACAATCCGAGGCCGGCACCCTCCGCGCCCCCTTCGGCTTTTTCACTCCTCGATCCGACGGTCATGGCGCAAATCCAGAAGCTTGGAGTCCTGTTCGAATCCGGAGAAATCGACGCTCAGTCCCTCGGCGACGCCATCATGGAGAGCCCGGACCCCCGCTTCAACCAGCTGCGCAAGATCAAGCCAATGATCAAAGACTTCATCGGCGCGGCCGAGGTCGAGAATCGCGATCCCTCGGCGATGGCTTTCATTCAGAAGATTGGAGCCCTCTTCGAATCCGAAAAATTCGACGGAGAGTCCCTTGCCCTCGCCATCATGGAGAGCCCAGATCCTCGCTTCGACCCGCTTCGCACGGTCTTGATTCCAATGGTCAAGGAGTTCGCGGCCGCGTTGGAAGCCAGGTTCGGCAGCACCAATTGCCCGGTCTAGCTCAATTCCCCGGTCTCTCGTAGGCCGGGGTGGATTGAAACTTTGAAGAAGTTGAAATGAGAGGTGTGCCTTGTTGAATCCCCAACCGGATCGCGGGGTCTTTATCCCGCTGTCCTACGACGAACTGGCGTCTTTCATGAGAAACATCGAACAACGATTCGTTTCTCTCGGTGAGGACTCAGACCGAAACCGAAATTCTATTCTCGAGCTTCAGCGGCGCATTGATCAGCTCCGTTCCGAGCTCGACAAAGCTGGGAAAGCCCAACAAGAGCCGGGCGATAAAAACGTGGCGGTGCTCGAAGGCACGACGGCGCGCGAGTTTTACGAAGCGCTTTCGAAGAGCTCCGACCCGCGAATCATCCGTGCCATGACCAAGCTCCCTTCTCGTTCGCTTCCGACTGTCAATCACCTGGTCATCCAGTTTCCCCGGTTCGACCCAGACTTTGACCTTCCAAGCCGAGAAGTCATTGAGCAGCGGCTCCGGGGCCTCGCTCCGAGCTCGTGAGCCCGCCCAACCTGGGGCTGTCAGCTCGGTCTTTCGTAGGCCGGGGTGGATTGAAACGTGTGATCCCACGATCGGAGGCTCTCCATGACGACCATCCTTGAAGAAATCGTCAAGGCTCGCAAGGAGTTCAGGCGCAAGAACAACCGCGAGCCCGTAAAGCTTCGAATTGGTCGAAGTAAAGCTGAGGATTTTTTTCTCGTCCCGGGCTCCCTCGAGTTTTTCTACGAGTTCATGGGCCCTATTTTTCGTGACGGTCTCGAGAGCCTCAAGAATCAGACGCTCATGGGAATGAGGATTGAGCTCATCGGCGAAGCGGACAGCGAGAGCCTCGAAATCCATTGAGCCCGCCCAACCTGGCGCTGTCAGCTCGGCTTGCTCTGGGACGCGCAGTCACTGACTTCGCGGAAGACCTGGGGCTCTCGCGTGCCGCTTACTGGCGGCACGAGTGCGGCACCGTCATGGAGGGCGCGAATCACCACCTTCGTTTTGTGCACAAGGTCTTGTATCGCCTGCTCTGGCTAGCCGCTGAGGGCCCGGAGCGGGAAGAAGTCATTGAGCAGGTCATGCGCTCAGAGAACGACGCTGAGCGGACCCTCATTCGGCTTCTCAGCGTGCTCCTTCGCCTCGAAACGCTCTGGCTTCCTCGCGCTCTCGAAGAGGCCCTCGAGGACAAAGACCCCTCGATCATGGCCAGGCGCTTGTCGTATCGACGTAACCAGCACCTTCTTTGCCGGGATTGTCGCGCTGGGATCGGCTGGGCTCCCTCGCAGACCTACATTCACGCGAACGGCGAAGTTTGTGAGGGTCTGGAGTGGCGTCAGCAAGAGCTCGAGCAGCTCGGACCGGAGGAACTGTGATGAAGGGAGGGTTGTATGAGCTATGCACTACAGGCAAGATGCCCGGAAGTGGAGGGCACCATGGCCGAGGACGATTCCAACCCGCTCGCCGAGCTCCTCGAAGCGACCGGCATGAGCCAAAGCGAGCTCGCGCGGTTGTTGGGGGTCCCTGCAAGCGTCATCAACCAGAAGGCGAACGGTCGCAGAAAAGTCCTGCGCTCCGAAGTTCTCCTCTTTCGAATTCTGCTGTCGTGGCACCGCGAGGGCTTCGACATTCGTCGAAAGATCTCTGCGCTGGACGATTGACGCCTAATGCGAATCGCATTAGACTATCGCGAGTCGCATTAGCTCGCTTTCGAAAAAGAGACGCGCCGCGCGGTCAATGTCCTGGCAGACCTCCGCGCGGCGCTCCCACAACCGGAGCACCGATGATACCCCACAAACGCGGGCGCGTGGAGACGGACTTTCCATGCGATCACGCCAGGCGCGACCTGGCGCTAGCTCTCGGGCTGTACGGCCGGGAGAGTGTTTCACTGTGCAACATGCTCCTCGAGGGCATGAGCGATCATGACCGCCGCTACGTTCTCGTGAACCTGGCGGAGCTGGCCCGTGAAACGCCTCCTCATCGCAGCCCTACTGAGCTCCTTGGCGAGCTGGCCGTTGGTCCCTTGCGCCATCTCATCGAGTTTGGCGGGGACCGCGAGCTCGAGGCCTGCGGCCCCTGGATCATCCTCGCCTTCGTCAAGCTCGGCGCCATCCTGCCGGACTCAGACCCCTTCAAGTGCGACATCAAGAACGCCAGCGTGTGTTTCCTCAGCAGCGTCAGTCGCCAGATCGCTCAGCTCGCCGGCGACTGGTCGGAAGACCTCGAAAGCTGCGTCCTCAGCATTCTGGAGCGCCGACATGGCTGAAATCCCAAGCGAGATTCTCGCGGCCTTCGAGCTGGCCGAGCGGCACAGGTGGGCGATCTTCCCCGTCAACGGCAAGCGCCCGTTGGTCAAGGCCTGGCCGGACGTCGCCACATGGCATCGCGCCGTCCTTGAAGGTTGGTGGCGCCAGTTTCCCAAAGCCAACATCGGCCTCGCTTGCGGAGCTCGCTCGGGAATTTGGGTTCTCGACGTCGATCAAGGCGGCGAGGAGACCCTGGCCGCGCTCGAAGCCCAACACGGCAAGCTCCCACCGACGATCACGGTGGACACCGGCGGCGGCGGTGTGCATTATTATTTCGCTTGGCCTCAGGACGGCATCGTTCCGAACAGCGTTCGCAAGCTCGGACCAGGCCTCGACGTCCGCGGCGAGGGCGGATTTGTCGTCATGCCCCCTTCACTGCACAAGTCCGGCCGGCACTACGGCTTTCGCACGACCCCCGTTCCCGGCGAATGCTTTGCCGTGACTGCTTCGCCTTGGATTTTCGGAGAGATCGCGGCTGATCCGAAGATCGAGAAAGGCCTCGAAAAGACCGTAAAAGTTCAAAGGAATCTTCGCGAGGCGCGCGACTGGGGAAGGCCGGGCAACGGACCGGCCGACTTCACGGGGATCATCGAGGCCGGCCAGCGCAATGACATGGTCTACCGAATTCTTTGCGGCTGGCGAGGTCGCGGCAAAGACGAAGCGGACCTTCGCGCGATCGCCCATGACGTCAACGCGAACCAGTGCCGCCCCCCGCTCTCCGAGGTCGAGCTCGAGGGAATCATCCTCAGCGCCAGCAAGAACGCTGACAACGCCATCTCACAGAATGAGCCGCGGGCTACAAAACCGCGCTCGCTGGCATCTCGGGACGGCGCGAAGCCACCAACGCGACCGGAACCAGAGGAAGAACCTGCCTCAAAAGAGATGACGACTCAAGAGCTCCTGCAAGAGTGGTTGCTTGGACGGGCAGGGCCCGACAGCCTGCGATTTCTTTGGAAGGAGCAGGACAAACTTTGGTCGGACGTTCTTCAGCGGTATGTGAGTCGGGGTGAAGCCAGAGAGCTGTTTACTCCGAACTCGCTGAACTGGTTGATTGACAACTCGATTGACCTCGATACCTCGGGGAAGACCTCGCTCATCAAGGCTGCTCGTGACGAGTGGAAGGCTTGGATGCCCTCGGCTTGGATCTATGCCGCTTGCAAGTTTCCTGACCAGGCGGCGCAGAGGTCGAGAGACGATGTCACGGATGCCGGGCTCAGTCGCGAGATCCATCGCTTGCTGACCTTGCCGCTCAAGATCATGAGGCCAGACGAGCGGCAGGAAATCACAACACTGGTTGACGAGGCCGACCGCTCCCTTCAGCCTGGCTGGAGGCGCGTAGGAAGTAACCCGGCTTTTGTCCGCGGCTCGACTCCCGAAAAGCCCGATGAACCGGTGATCGCTCTACGCTGGGACTACCTGACCCAGAACGGCGAGAAGTGGTTGACGGAGAGGCCTCGAAAAACGGTGATTGCAGAGCTCTCGCGATTGGGCATCTGCAAGAGCGCACCAATTCACGGCGGAGGATCCTTCGGGACAATCCGCTGTTATGTCATCGCGATGCCATGGCTTCGTTCCATGATTGAAGAAAGCGCGGCTCAAACGACCAACGCTTCTGGGTAGCCGTCGCGATAGCCCCCAACACGCATGAATGCTCACCTCACACGATTAGCAAGGGCTAATCGTTATGGGAATCGTCATGCCCAAAGCCTCTATTCTACTGAGTTTGAGAGCGATTATCTCTCAAATGCGTGCGCGCGCATACATGTGAGGAAAGCAGACAGGGCTACCTCACATGTGCGTGAACAACGTTATACGTTATATGTGCGCGCACATTAGGAAGAATGCGGGTTTGGGTCAAACGATCAATATCGTCGGTAAACCGATAGATGTTAGAAACGAGACCGCCATGCTTCAACCTCACCGCCTGACCACTCTCACAAAAGCCGCAGAGACCGCCCTGGGAGCCTCTCTACGCGATTATCAGCAAGAGGCACTGGAATCCCTGCTTCTCGGTCAAAACGTCGTCCTGAGCGTTCCTACGGGCTTTGGAAAGACCCTCGTTTATCAAGCCGCGACAGTGCTGGCCCGAAAGCCTGTCGTGATCCTCTCGCCCCTGATCGCCCTCCTCAGTGACCAGCTCCGCCGCTTCCACGAGCTCGGCCTGGCCGCTGAGGCGATCTACGGGGACACCGACAAGCGTGAGCGCGAGTCGATCTTCGCCGGGCTCGCCGGCGGCGAGATTCGAGCCCTCCTGACAACCCCAGAGACGCTCTGTAGCTCAACGGACCTGCGCCACGCCCTCAGCGAGGCCGGCGGCTGTGGCCTGCTCGTCGTCGACGAGGCCCACGCCTTCGAAGAGGCCGCTCAAGCCTTCCGGCCGGCCTATCGTGGCGTCGGTCGAATTCTCGGCATGATCGGCGATCCCTTGGTGCTCTTGTGTTCGGCCACGATCTCCGCTCACGGAGTCGCCGAGGCCGCTGAGTGCTTTGGGCGTTGGAACTGGAGCCTGGTCGTTCGCTCCGCGGCGAGGCCCAACCTGGCCTTCGGCTCGATCTACCTGCAACCGGGCACGAGGGATCATTGGATGGCCCGCGAGGCGCTCGGTCGGGGCGATCTAGAAGCGCCGGGGATCGTCTACGGCATGGGCGCCGAAAACTGTCACAAGCTGGCGATCGCGGCCAATGACATCGCTGGCGCTGATCTTGTTGGCGTCTACACCGGCAAGGGCATGGGCGCCAAGGCCAAGCGCGAGGCCATGGCTCGTTGGATGAAGACGCCCTCCTGGCTGGTCGCGACGAAGGCCTTCGGCATGGGCATCGACAAGGCCGACGTTCGCTCCGTCGTTCACCTCGAGCTCCCCATGAGCCTCATGGACTACGCGCAAGAGGCCGGCCGCGCCGGTCGCGACGGCCTGCCCTCGAAATGCCTCCTCAACGAGGCCTGCGACGGCCGTATGGCCCGTTTCTTGATCGAAAGGGGTTACCCCACCCCCGAGCGCGTCGAACGAACCTGGAGGCTCCTGGAGGCCTTGGTGCCCCGAAGCGAGTTTCGACCAGTTCCGCCGAGCACGATCGAGCAGATGACCGATGGCGAGCTCAAGGGCGAAGAGTTCGGGATCATCCGCGGCTGGCTGGCCGGCGCCGGCCTGATCGAGACGCGCTCGAACATGCCGGCGACTCATGTCAGCCTGGCCGACCTGAGCAAGCTTCCCAAGGGCAAGCGCGGCGAGCAATGCCGGCGCCTGGTCGCGGCCGTTCGCGAGCTCCCCCAGGACGCCAAGGGCTTTATCGTCGACCGGCGCACGATCAAGCGGCTTGAAGAGATCTACGCCGATCCCAAGCGAAAACTCAGCGAGCTGGCGAAGAAGGGGGCCTTAAAAGTCGAAAGCGGGAGCCGCGGCAAGCTCATCCGCCTGGTCGGCGAGTGGGAGAGCTGGGATCCGAGCGCCCTCGACCGGGCCCGAGCCAGGGCCGAAGCGCGATTCTCTGATATGCTGGCCTTCCAGAGACTCCCCGAGCACAAGCGCGCCGCCGCCATCACCGCCGCCGTCAGCCTCGAGGTCGAAGTCACCCGCGAAGAGCTCGCCCGCCGCGCCGGCGAGCGTCGTTCGGTTCTGACCGTGAGTCGGGGCTGCGTAGAGTGCGGGGGAGCCGTAGATGTTCAAGGCGGCTTTGTTCGCTGTCGGCAACATGCGAGCGTAATGGCGGGGTAAGCTAAGTTTTGGAAGAACGAACTTATGGTAATTCAAGGCATTGATTGATGATCTACGAAGCATTAGCCGCATTGATTGCCGACCCAGACTCCGCGGCTCAGGTCCTTGCTCAGCCGGCGGAGCTTCCTCAAGTGGCATTGATCCATTTGCATGAAGCTTTGGCGCCGTGCTTGGAAAAGATGCCTTCGGGCAACTTTGACACCTTCGCTTCAACTTGGGAAGAATTCGCGGCAGGATTCATTCAATTTTGCGAAGAGGACTTCTGGAGCCTCTACCGCGCAATGAAGTCGGGTTCTGTTGGCGCCAGTCGGGATTTTGTTTCTCGGCGAAAGGAACTGTGGCTGAGTCTTAGTGAGGACGTCGCCGAAGTCCGAGACTTTACCTTGAAGCTTATGCACTCCGGCGACCGAAGGCTAGCGCTCTTGAGCTCAGAGCTACGAAAATCGGAGAGTGAGGATTTTGCAAAGCTTGATCAAAGCGTGTTGCTCTTTGTTCTCTGCCATTCTGTACTCGAAGTGCTTCTCGTTCAGGAGGCGCCAGAGCGATTTCACGATATGATGATTTGGCTGATGATGCGCTCGAAGCGTCACGCGTCGGTCTATTGGGGTTTGAGTCGGCGGCTCTATTCTCTGGTGAGCAAGGTTCATTGAATGCGGGGCGAGATCTACTGGTGTGATTTCCCACCTCCCCAAAAAGACGACGACTCGAGAGCTGCACTAAGACGGCTAGTCGCAGTCGTTTCCAACGACCAACTCAATCGCAAGGTCAGGACAGTGATCGCTGTTCCGATGTCAACGAGCGTTTCTGCTCGCGACTCTTCACGGCCGACGGACGTCGTCATCGAGCCGTCGGATGTCAATGGGCTCATGACCTCGAGCACCTTGCAAGCGCACCTTTTGACGACGGTCAATAAGACCCAACTTGCGCGGCATCCCATCGGCGAGCTCGACGAAGAGATTGTCTTTGAGCTCGATAGCGCGATTCGAATTGCCCTCGACCTCGAATCAGACTTCGACGACTTCGACGTTTCACCCTGAAACATCCCCTGCATCCCCGCTTCGTAGGCTGATTCTTCTCAGCGCTACCAGGCCATTTTCGGCTGTCCCAAAGCCGGCCCAAAGCCAGCCCAAAGCCGGCTCAAAGCCAGCTTGAAGCCAGCCGAAGGCCAGCCCAAAGCCATCGGGGAGCCGGCCCATGTCCTTACGAAGCCCTGCCTACAATCGGCAACTCCGTCGGCAGCGGGAGAAGGATCGCACTCAGGATCGCGAGACCGGCGGCTGGATCTTCTGCCCCTGCTCCTTCGCGCCCGGCATGACCGTTCAGGCCATGCAGATCATGCGCCGACCGGCCAAGAACGGGAGCGAGACGACCTTTGCCAGCTGCGATCGCTGTCAATTGACGATTCGCTTCTATGGCTCCGTCTGGTCTGGCGAGCCCTCGGCGGCCGCGCTGACGAAGACGGACGCCAATGCCTTTGGCCCGGCCCTCGCAGCCCTCAAAGAGTCTTTGGAGGCCAGGCCATGAGCTATGTCCTTGGTAGTCAGCCCCGCTTCGATCTCAACGGAAACGGCAACGGCCACGCGCCGGCGGCTCCGAAGCAACGCTTCCTCAAGGTCTACCGCATGGGGCCGGGGCGGGGCTCGGGGGTCTGGTATGCGAACTTCGACATCGACGAGCTCCGCGAGGTCGAAGGCAAGATCCAAGAAGCCTACGGCGGCGGGCGCTGGCGCGTCGAGACCTGGTCGGACTCCCGAAAGGAGTCCGCCTATGAAGTCGTGACCGAGGGCGCTCCGCGGGACCGGCAAGGCCGCGATCTCACTCAGGATGACGAGCAAGTCTTTGAGACGGACGGGCGAAGCATGAGCTATGGCCAGAGCGGACGCCAGTTCTTTGATCCGACCTCTCAGCTCCAAGACAAGCTCGCGGTCTTGGCAGCGGGCATTGAGCGGCGCGACAAGGCCATTGAAGAAGCCCAGCAAAGAGCCATGCAAGCTGACGGCGCGAAGGCCAGAGCCGAAGCGCGGCTCGAAAGCTTGGAGCGCGAGTTGGCCGAGCTGCGCCGCAGCTCCGAGGCCGAGCGCGAGCGGCTCAAGCGTGAGTTCGAGAGCGAGCGTGAGCGACTCAAGCAACACGCCGAGCATCAACTGGCCCTCGCCCGCCTCGAAGCTCGCGCCACTGCGGCCAACGGGGAGTCTCAATCCGACCTCATGAAGGTCTTGCTGACTCAGGCTTTTCGGGAGCGTAAGAGCTCACAGTTCGACTTCACTACGGCCATTGCTGCACTGAAAGACCTGCAAGGTCTGACAGACCGCGGTGAGCCTGACGGCCTGGCTGCCTGGGCTCCCGCCGTGACCCAAGCCTTGAGCTTCCTTGCCCCAAAAACGCCTCAGGGCGCCACGGAGACGGCCGCGACAAGTCCAGCCGAGCTCAAGAATGATTCAGCTCTTCCGGCTTGTCCACAGGGAGCCTTTACGACTCCGCGCTTTACTCAGCTCCTCAAAGAAGGCCTCGAAACGGAAAGCATGGTCTCCGACTGGGCCGAGCTCGCATGGTCA
The DNA here is from genome assembly GCA_050247995.1 of Methyloceanibacter sp. Classification (GTDB taxonomy): domain Bacteria; phylum Pseudomonadota; class Alphaproteobacteria; order Rhizobiales; family Methyloligellaceae; genus Methyloceanibacter. The sequence continues at coordinate 14,211 of JBFWTF010000003.1, forward strand.
GAGATCGGCCAGGCTGGACGAAGCTACCTGGCCGCCGAAGGGGCCAGCATCGGCACCTTTGCGGGCAAAGTGCCGGGCCTTGATCTCGTAAAGCTTGGAACTCTGCTGAACGCCCCAGAGAACAAAGACAAAGTGCGCTGGATTGAGAGGGCCTTTACGGCCCTTCGTGAGCGCGCCCTGAACTGACAGAGGACAGTCCATGCCTGATTTCGACATTTTCAAAGCCGAGGGCGAGAAGGCCGAGGCCGACTCCGTCGTCACGATTTGCCATCGCGACAAGCAGCCCTGTCAGGGGCCGGCCTGCTCGATGTGGCTGGCCGATGAGGACGACGAGAACACTGGCGTCTGTGCCGAGGTTTCTGCGACGGAGCGCCAGGGCGACTTCTACGAGCTCTTGTGCTTCGCTTTCAACAAGGCGCAAGAGGGCATTCAGAGTCCGGTCGGCCAGGCCATGCTCGGGATGGTCCTGGCGCAAGCTCAGAACATGGCGATGAACGGTCCCATCGGCGGAGTGGCGGAGGAGGTTTGAGTGGAGCCGGCGATGGTCTTGCGGATTGACTACGGCGAGGCGGGCACGGCGGCGACATTGGCCGCGATGGCCGCCTATTGCCTGGCTCCAGAGACCGTCTCGGCTCTTCGTCCCCTTGCCCTTCAGATCACGGCGCGGGCTCGAACTCGCGAAGCAGAGGCCCGGGCGATCTACCGATGGGTCAGGACGCGGGTTCGCTATGTCCGTGACCCCGCCGGCCTGGAGCACGTCAGCGATCCCGTCGAAGTGGCGCGCAAGGCCGAGGCGGGCTCAGTCCTGGCCGCGGAGGACTGCGACGGTCACGCGACCCTCGTTGGCGCGCTCTGCACTTGCGTTGGTTTGCCGGTTCGATTTGTCGTCACTGAGGATCCCTCGAATGTCTCTCCGGAGGGCCGGCCCTGGTGGGCGCATGTTCACGCCGAAGCCGAGCTCGAACAGGGCTGGTGTCCTTTGGATTCGGCCTTGGACTTCGTGCCCCTGGGCTCGCGCGTCCGTGGCCGGCGGACTTTCTTGGACCTGGCAGACATGCCGAGCGAGGTCCTCGAGGACGCAGGGCAGCAGGGCCAGAGTCGACTCGGCTTCATCGCGGCGGTTGTGCAGAGCGGCTCTCAGCTCGTGCAAAGTCTTATTGGCGCTCGGACGCAGAGCAAGCTTGCGGATGCTCAGGCCGACGCGGAGCGAGCTTGGGCGACGGCTCAGGGTCGCTATGCCGAGGTCGAGGCCGGGCTCTTTGCGGCAGAGCGCCAGCTCGAAGCCGAGCGGGAGGCCCGCGCGAATCAAGAAGCGGAGGCCCTCTCTGCGGCGCGATCGGCGGCCTGGTTCGACACGGTTTTCAACCTGGCCTTGATCGGCGCTGGCGGCGCGGCGGTCTGGGCCCTGAACAGATAGAAGGCGAGGCCAGCATGGCTGGATACAACTACGTTTCTCCCATGGCTTATGGCGCGATCGGCCTGGCGGGTTGCCGCTGCAATGGCGGCCTCGCTGGCTTGGGTGAAGAGCCCATGACCTTGATCGAGGACGCGCCGGCGAGCGTTCGCGCGGGGCTCGAAGAGAGCTCGCTCTGGGACAGCTTTTCGAGCGGCCTTTCGGATCTGGGAGAAGGGCTCTCCAAAGCGGCTCCGGGGGCGATGGTGCTCTATCAAGGTTTCACCTCGCAACGTGCCGGCACCCCGGCTCCGGTCTACTTGAGTCAGGCCCAGGCGGCCCCAGCCAAGAGCAACAACACCATGCTTTGGGTGGCGGGCGGCGTGGCGGCGGCCGTGGCCGGAGTCCTCTTGCTGAAGTAGGAGCGTGAGCCGTGAAAGCATATGGAATGCAATGGCAACCGGGCTCTCGCGGCTTGCCCATGACGCTTGGCTTCGACTTTGGCGGCGGTTTCGGCGACGCCTTCGGCAGCCTCGTTCAAGCGGGAACCGGCCTGGCCTCGCAATACATGCAAGGTCAGGTCGCCAAGAAGGAAATCAAGGCCGGTCAGAACGTCGCCCTGGCGCAGCAAGCCACGGCGACAACGGTTGGCGTCGCGGAGAACGAGCGCTGGTCACGAGTCGCGGAGGCTGCGGCACAGGCGGCGCCCTGGATCGCGGCGGCGATCGCTGCGGCCATCGTCGCTCGATCCATGCTCAAGCGTTGAGGAGCGACGATGATCTGGCAACCCTGCAATGTCAGGCCGCGCGCGGCTTCGACGCCGCTCCCTGTGGAAGTCCCTGCGCAAGGGCCCTCGCTGCGTGAGGGTCTCGAAGGCCTTCTGGAGTTCACGGCTACGGTTCTCAACGACCGGAGGACCTGGTGGTTCTTCGCGGGCGTGGCCATCGGAAAGCGGCTCAGTGACGAGGTGCGGCGATGAACATCCTAGACCTGCCCCGAGACGCCAGCCTCTACTCTTGCCGGCATCCCCGCGACCCGGCGCCGCAGCTCCCGCGCGGCTGCCTGGATGCGCAGATCCCCTATTCTCACGGCCCGCGCCGCCCGGCAGCCTATGGCTCGCGGACCTGGGGACTCGCGGGCTTCGAAGAAACCCTGGCCGCCGATCAGAAGCGCTTTGCCTGGCGCGGCTCGCCAGTTCTCGGCGGGCCCCTGTTTTCGGCGGCCTTGATTCGCTTCGTTCGCGCCAGGCGATCGGGAGACTTCGAAGCGGCTGAGAAACACAAACTCGTTGCCGAAGACTACGCCAATCAGGCCATTCAAGAAGACTCGGGCGCGCTCTTTGAAGTCCAGCGCCTGACCACGGACGCCCTGAACCTCGTTGACAGCTTCAACGAGGCCGATTCGAAGCAAGCGGCCCTGGATATCGACATTCGTCAGGCCGAGCTGAATCAGTCGGCGGCGGAGGGCTCGACAAAAGAGGCCTGGGACATCGAACTCGAGGACCGCGCCGACTTGCAGCGCGCCGAAGAACATGGCGCCTGGACTTATGGACTGTCCTATCTGCCTGGCGGCGATGTCGTTGCCGAGGGAGTCATTGAGGCCAAGAGCTTCATTCAGAACCCTTGGGTCCAGCTCGGCGCATTGGTCGCTCTCGGACTCGGCGCGGTCTATGTCGGTCGCCGGGTGGTCGGGCTTTGAGCCATGGTCGAGCTCTCGGCCGCAGACCAGTCCTGGTTGAGTGAGCTCTTCGCCTGGTCAACGACCTGGCCGGTCGGACAAGGCTTTGTCCAAGCTCTGCGCGGAGCGGTGACGGCCGCCCTGAGCGGTGACGTAGCCGAGTCGGATCGCCTCAACCAGAGCGCCGCGCAGGTCTATCTCTACCTCGGCGATCAACGCCTCTTCCCCTACGTCTCCTGGCTCCTCGACGAAGCCCGCGAAATCCTTGATTCTCGGAGCCTTCCAGCCTTTGCGATTCGCCCCGCTCACGAGCTCGCCGGCGAGATGCTCTTCCTCCCCCGACCTGGTGCTCAAGAGCCGCTCTGGCCGGCGATCGAGCTCGACCCTGTTCATGAGCGTTGGCTTCGCGAAGACGTCTTCGAATGGCTCGCGCCCTTTCCCATGGGGGAGGCCTGGACGGCGGGACTGGTCGAAGGAGTCTTGGAGGCCTTCGCGGGGCGTCCCTGGCAGGCCTCAAAACAACTGGCTGCGGCGCGTTGGGGGCGGCAGTATCTCCCGGCCTTCAGCAACGAATACAGCGCGGAGCTCCTCTCGATCGCCGAGGACCTCGCCCGCAGCCGCGAACTTCCAGCCGAGCTCTCGCGCCTCGCTCACGAGCAGAGCTCTGATCGCGTCACTTTGGAGCGTCCGATTCTTGTAGCTCCGGAGGATGCCAGGGCCTTCCTGAGGCTCTTTGATTCTCTTGGAGACGCAGAGACCTGGCTGGCGACCCGCCAAGGCGCGATCCTCGCGACTCGCGAGCAGCTCGAAGGAATCGAGCTCTCCAAGGCTCCGGAGCTGGCCTCGGAGGCCTTGCGTCAGCATGAGGAGCTCGCCGACCTCGAAGCGGCTTGGGAGATCGAGCGCCGAGAGCTCGAAGCCGAGCGCGATCAGGCTATGGCCAGGCGAGACCGGGCCAGGGCCGCGCAGAGCGGCGAGCTGGCCGGCATTTCTTCGGCCTGGAAGAAGGTCAAAAAGCAGCTCAAGCGCTCTTGGGATGACGCCCTCGACCCGGCCCTCGACCTCCGCGACTGGCTCAGTCACAACCTCCTCCCCGAAGACGCCAGGCGCCTCGGAAAGAAGATCGAGGCCGAGACAAAGCGCTTCGGGCGGCGCATTGACGCGGAGCTTCAGCGCGGCGTCGAGCAGATCGCCTTGAATGCGCAGTTTCTCTATGCCGCGGCGCCGCTCCTGGGATTGATTCCGGCGGTGGGCTGGGTTTTCGTGCTGCTTGGATCGGCGATCGTGGCCACGGCCGAGATCACCTATGCCCTGGAGCAGAAGAAGGCCTTGAGCCAGGCCATCCGTGAGGCGCGGCGAGCGCTTCAGGCGGAGATCGAGGCGCTGATGGCGGAGGCCTTGGAGCTCGAGGAGCGGGCGCGGGCTATGGAGCTGGAGCGGCAGATGACCTTACAGCAAGCCCTTCAGGAGTCGGTCGACCGCGTCGCAGCCGCTCGCCGGCGAGAAGAAGAGGCCGCCGATCGCCGGCGAAGCCTGGTCTTGGGAACTGGCGCCACGCTCGGCGGTGTCGTCCTGGCGCGGCGCGGCTCGCCTTGGATTGGCGGCGTTTTGTTGGCAGGAGGCCTCTGGTTGGCGGTCCAAGGGATATCTTGGGAACAGGCCTGAACTTAGGAGGAATGCCATGGACTGGAAACAATGGATTGAAAAAGACCCGAAGCGCTGCGGCGGACGGCCGGTGTTCGTTGGAACCCGAGTCACCGTCAAGAACATCCTTGGCTTCATGGCTATTGGAGAGAGCGACGAGTCCCTTCTCGAGGATTTCCCGCAGTTAACGAAAAACCATCTTGACGCGGCCAGAGCCTATGCGTCGAAGAATAAAGCTAAGTCAGCAAAATAGAGGCTTGTATGCGGTTGTTCTTAGACGAGAATGTTCGCTTGCGAATAGTGCTCGGCCTTCGTGATGCGGGCTACGACGTCGACTCGATTATTGAGCACCCTTCAAGGGTTGGTTCGGTTGACGAGGACGTTCTGTTGTTTGCCCGATCGGACGACCGCATTCTGGTTACCAAAGACAGCGACTTCGGAACCCTCCTTTTTCAACGCAAGCTAGACCCGCCGCGCGGTGTCGTGTTCATTCGATGGGATTCGACCGAAGAAACCGTCGATCGCTATCTCGAGTTCTTTGAGAATGAAACGGATGAGACCCTTGCGGGCCGATTTACAACCGTGACCGTTGACAAGGTTCGTCGTCGGCCTCTACGAAGTGCCAATCCGCTCCTCATGTTGAGCAATCCCCACAAAGAGGAGCGAGCGGCTTTGTTGGATCAGGAAGACCTCGAGTTGACACATCAGGCTCGAAGGACTGCGGAGCGCGAAGGGCGTTCGTTGCCGCTTCCGATCGAAGCCTTGCGCCAGCTCATGGTCGCTGTCGCGGACCTGCTGAGGCGTCCGGACCTGGCGCAGCTCGCAGCGCGGCCGATTCTCGGCCGTCCAGAGCTTCGCGCTGTCTTGGAGCTCTTGGAGAGCCGCAAGCTCAGCGATTCTCGGCTGGCGGTGGCGCGGCTGGGACTTCGAGCGGCTGTTGGAGCCTTGGAGGGCTGGGGACGGCCCGAAGACCTGGCGCCAGCTTTGGCCGCTTTGCTTCGCGGCCCCAAGATGCCGGAGGACCAGCGCAAACTCGTCGAGTGGCTCGATCGCTTCGGGGACGATCCAAGCTTGCGCGCCTGGAGCATGGCCCAGCGCCTTGCCAAAGACGATGCCTGGCTTGGCCCCGTCTTCGAGATTGGTGCTTGGACCCTCGCCGAGCTCGGCGTGAGAAACCCCGAAGAGATCTCGATCGCGGTTGAAGGGATCCATGCGGCTGATCTTGACCAGGCGCGAGCCGAGCCCGCTAAGATCAAGAAGCCCGAATGGGCGCGAGCGCGAAGCCGTCGCCCCGAGCTCGACAAGGCCTTGCTGAAGACTCTTCGCGCCGCCGAGAAGCGCCTGGCGACGCGCGGCGATGAGAGCTCGCGTCGGGCCCTCGCGACCAAGGTCGCCTGGGCTGAGGAGTACCTGGCGAAGTCCAAGAAGATCGGCGCCTACGAGCCGCAATACAAGCCGCGACTGCCCAGCGGGAAGCGCCTGGCCGTTCCCCGCGGCGATGATTGTCAGGTCCTGGCCGCGATGGCTCAGCAAACGGCTTGCGCCCTCGCGGCCGAGGTTCAGCCGGCGAGCTGTGAGGTCTGCGAGCTCCCCCAGGGCAAGCTCTACGACTCCGAGGGGCGGGCCTATGATTTTGAGGTCGCGGTCCTTCCGCTCGAAGAGCTGCTGACCAGCCACGATGACGCCGGCCGTGTGGATTCGCGCTTTCCTCAGGAGTTCCAGGCGCGGGATCGCTCGGCCGCAGAGAGTCGCCTGGACATCGAGCGCATGGCGCGGACCTTGGACCCGGAGCGATTGGTGCAAGTCGGGCCATCGCCGGCCGAAGGCGCGCCGGTGGTCTGGGAGGACGAGTCGAGCGGCCTGCCCTTGGTCCTGGCTGGAAACGGCCGAGTCATGGCGCTTCGAGCGGCGCCGGAGGAGCGGCAAGAGGCTTACTTTGGATTGGTCGAATCCTTGACGGGGCGTCAGGGCGTCCTCGTTCGCCGAGTGAGCCTTGATCGGGCCGAGGCCCTGGCCCTGGCGGCGGCCTCACAGCGCAGCGCCAGCGCGCCAGAGTCGCCCTTGGAGCAGGCCCGCGCGCTCTTGCGCGGCGTCGCCGGCGTATCGAGCTACGCAGACTTGCCGCTCCTCGAGCTCGGCCAGCTCAACGCGCCCTTGACCGAGAACAACGTCACGCGCTTCGAAGGCGCGAACCCGGCCTTGCTCCAGAAGGCCTTCCCGAATGGAGCGCCGGCGAGCCCGGCGGCGCGGGCCGATCGCTACCGCGCGATCTTCCTGGGGCTCTTGCCGGGCCCGGTCGCAGAGACCGTGCAGGCCCTCGGCTTCGAGGCTGAAGAGGCCCTGGCGGGGCTCTCGCCCTTCCTGGCCGAGCTCTTCCAAAAGCTCAGCAAGTGGCCGCCCTCGGTCGCCTGGCTGGATCCTCTGCCGAGGCTGGCGCGGGCCGCGCCGCTGATGCGCCGATTCAAAGGGCGTTCGCGGGCCTCGATCCTGGCTTCGATCACGGCCGACGTAGAAAACCTGCACATGTTCGGATCGCCGCTCGAAGGCCTCGAAGCCCTCGATGTCGGCTGGTTGCTGGGCTTGCTCTCGGCCTTGAACGTCCAAGCACCGGAGAAGCGCGGCGTTGAGCTCGGCCGGGCGCTGCGGGCTCATGCGATTCAAGAAGCGCGGGACGCGGAGTCGAGCTTCTTTGGCTATGAGCCGGAGCCCTTGAAGCAGGTCGAGGCGATCTTCGGGCCGCAGGTGCGGGCGCTCCTGGTGAAGTTCGAGGAGAACCTGGCGAGCATGGGCTTGGGGATGGGACGGAAGAACCCTGGCCGCGGGCCGGCGGGGCTGCCGCTGGACGAGCTCTACGAAGACGAGCTGGACGACGCCAGCTTCGAGGCCGCGATGCGCGCCGCGGCCGATCGCTATTCGGCGGAGCCGACTGAGGCCATTCCTATCAAGCCGATTCCGGGGGCGAGCAAGTTCCTGACGCCCATCGGCGAGGTCGCGCGGATCGAGTATTACGCCGCCGATTCGCCGGGAGAGGCACGTCTGCTCTGGTATCATGACGCAGGAGACCACGGCGGCCGGAAGCGGACGAAGCCGCCGCTCCTGGTCTGGGACCCGATCAACGAACAGATCTACTTCGCCCAACCCGAAGGCTCAGACCTGCGCTTCACCGAGCGAGGAATCGTCGGATGATGGCCACAACCGACGACGGCCGAGCTCGCGAACGCATCAAGAAAGACCTTGAGCGCCTTGGCCTGGATCTCGTGAGTGCTTGCATAGGCCGCACGAAGAATTGGTGCCTGACTTGGAATCTGGTCGTCGCTCACCCCCAGCGCGGCGTCGCGGCCCTCGTCGCGGAGTTTCGTAGAGAGACCCAGGCTTATGCGGAGGGGACTTTGGTAGAGTTGGCGGAGCGGGTGGCTCGCCACTACCAACATTGAATGACGATAGGTCAACTTCGCCCAGACCAAGCCTTAGGATCGGAGTTGCACTTCATAGATCGTGGAATCGTTGGAGGATTTCCGTGATTGAGCATGCCCTGTTTAATGTATTGAAATCGTTGCTCTCGTTTAGATTGCCTTTAATCTGAAAAATAGTGGAGCCTCCAGCGGTAAATCTATCGATTGAAACTGAAATTTTGTGCACAGTTGTTCGAGAAGCACTCCTCGATGACACTCATTTGTGTTCTTCTCATAACAAAACAGGGCAGCTCTGGTGTGTTCAACCTCGGAATGAACTAGGTCAACCACATCGGGATACCTGTTTAGGTGATTTCGATATGCCGCTTCGCATTGTTGAGGGGTAGATTTTTCGCCACCCTTTGGACGACTTGGGTTGCCGGCAAGTCGGCAATGAACATAGCGAATACCACACTCTCGAAGAGCAACTGCCAGTGCGGTTTTTCTGTATTCAGGCCGATTGCTCCATGCCCGCTCCCGAACGTCGACAAGTAGCTCAACTGAAGCTTCGGTTAGCGCTGCGCACAGGGCAACTATGGACTTGCCCTGGTACCCAATGCTAAACACAAGCTTCTCAGAAAATGCGGCATCCATGCTCACTCACAATCAAAAAAGCTGGCCCTGTGCTTCGACGAGAGGTTTAGCACGAGCTTGGCCGCGAGGAAGCGCAAGTGTATCGACCAGCATGAAATTGTAAAGTCGATCTCGCATAGCCAGTGCAGGCAATCTCTCGGTACTTTGAAGAATAGCTTGGATAGGTATATCCGAGTATGGCCATTCGTTTTCGCTGCCAATTTATCGTCATTGTAACCTCATCTGGTCTTCGACGGCGGATTGAAGAACTAGTCTATAAAACCAAACGTTTCACCATGAAACACGCCCTACCCAGCTTTGGGCTAAGGTCCTTGAAACGAGCTCGCAGCGTCCTTGCGAGCGTTTCGAGGACCGGCCATGCAATATACCCTCTCGATTCCGGGCACGGCGCCCAACCCGACCAAGAAGAAGCGCAAAGCGGGCGCGCGGCGTAAGCCTCGCTCGGGCAAGGCGCCCTCGAAGCCTCGGGCGAAGTCCCGCAAGCGCCGTGTTGCTCCGGCGGCTGCGGCTCCCGCTCCCAAGCGCCGTCGTCGTCGCCGTGTCGCGGCGGCCCCGACCACAGCGAAAAAACCGGCCCGTCGCCGTCGCAGCCAGGCCGCGCGGCCCAAGGTTCGGCGCCGTCGCGGGCGTCGTCGGAACCCGATTCCGGGATTGAACTTTCAATTCTCGGAGATCGCCACCTTTGGCGCCGGCGTCGCCGTCCTTGAATACGGCATGCGCAACCTCGTCGGCCCGCGCTTCAGCACTGGTCCTGTCGGCGCGGTCGTCAAGGCGGCTCTGGGCTTCGGTCTCGGCGAGCTCCTCAAGCGCCTGCGCCTGGTCTCGCCTTCGATCGCCCGCAGCGTCCAGGCGGCCGGTATCGCCGTCGGCGTGACCGAGCTCGTCAAGGTCGGCCTCGAGCGCGTTCCGAACATCCTCAATAAGCCCTTGCTCGGCGAGATGCGCTACCGCCTCGGCGAAATGCGCTACACGACCTCGGCCCCCGCCCTCGCTGGCGCGGGCGCCCCGCCGAAGGCCCTGCCCTCTCACCTCGCGGGCTTGAAGCCCTCGCACCTCAGCGGCGCGATGCCCTCGCATCTGAACCGTCGCCGCCTCTGAGCCTGCCTCGCTGAGGCCTCAATCCTGACGATCACTCTCTCTGAACTGAAACACCCCTGATTTTTTTGGAGGCTCTATGAGCACCGCCACCGCAGCCGGGCCGGCCTTGCCCGCTGGAAAGAACTGGGCCTATGGTGGCCCGGGCTTCGAGCCGCGCCACTCCGGCGATCGTCGCATCGCCTATGACCCGATCTGGGATATCCAGAACTTCGAGGCCAACCTGAGCGGCGATGTGAACTTCTTCTCCCAGAAGTCCCCCGACCTCTACGTCACCAACTCCAAAGGCGGCGGCCAGGTCAACGTCTACCGCTCCATGGAAGTCTATCGCGTCCTGCTCATTCCCCTTCCGGGCACGAGCCTCATGGACTTGCTGGAGTTCCTTCGCTGCCGCTTCGAATTCGAGATCCAAGGCGACCGCGCCTATCACCTGCTCATGCTGCCCCACCAGCCCGGCGTCGGTCTCCAGAGCCCGAGCATCGACAACCACGGCGCCCCCATCACCGGCTACGCGGCCGACATGGGCAGCGTCATCATTGGCGGCGGCATTGAATACAACGTCATCGTCAAGCCCCCCAAAGGCGGCCTGCGCAACCCCAACTCCTTCAACGTCCGCTGTCAGCTCGAGGCCATGGTCGACAAGACCATCGGCTGATCGCGGCCGCGCCTCCTCATTCCTCAATTCTCTGACTCGTCGGAGTCCCCGTGTTCTCGATCTGTGACGAACGACCGCCGCTCTGGCTGAACTTCGAGGCTGGCCTGGCCAGCCCCGGAGGCAGCGTGCCAGGCGACGGCATCGCGCATATCGTGAGCCAGACCATCCCTCACGATATGGTTGTCTTCGGACTGCTCGCCGAAGGCATGGACAGCGACGGGAACGACAGCCTTCAATGGGGAATCAACTTCCGTAGCTCGCGTCAGCAAGACTGGTGGTTCCAGACCCGGCCTCAATCCATCGGCTTTGCCCCAGTCCTGCTCGTCGCCGGCTCCACCGGAGAGCCCTTCATCTGGCCCGAGCCGCGACTCTTGCGGCGCGGCGAAGAAATCCAGCTCCATATCAAGCGCAAAGCCAACACCGGCCTTTGCTACGTCCGCGTCAGCCTCCTTGGCGCCCGCCTCAAGGTCGACGCCCGCGGCCGAGTCCGTGACGAGCTCGCCGAATACGACCGCGAAGACCGCGGCTACGCGGCCTTGATCGTTGAGTCTTCCGATATCGAGACTTCCGGAACAACCTGCGTTCCAGGCCCGGCGATCACGGACTATTTTCACCTCGGCAGCCTGAAATATGACTTCGTCTTCAGCCAGGCCAGCTTGATCGTCCGTGACCCCAATGAATCCACGCTCTGGACTCCCCTCACCGGCGTTCGCGGGGAGCTTCAGATTCGCGACTCCGGCCGCTCGCACTCTCTGAGCGTCGGTCAGTCTTGGATTCCCTGGAGCTTCTTCGGCGGTCAAACCCAGGAAGCCGGCCAGCAAGAAACCGCGCTGCGCTCCGTCGCTTCGGAGATCGGCGCGTCCTGGCGCATTCGTCAGGATGCCGGCTTCGAGCTCAGCGCCCGCGTCGTCAAGGCGGGCGTCTCGCCTGTGCGACTCATGTTGGCTCTTCATGGCCGGCGCGACTCGCTGCAAGGCCGCGTCGCGACCCTCGACGAGATGTCCGCCGACGACTGCCCGCCCGATCCCCGCGCGGCCATGCTCGAACGGGCTTATCCCTTTGGGGGGTATTGACCATGCGCGGCTCCCGAAGAGCGGCCCAGAGTCGCCAGTCCCCCAGCCTTATCAAGGTCGACCCAGAACCCTCGAACGGGCTCAGTCCGCAGCATTACTTCCCCGGCATTCACCCCGAAGACCCAAGCCGCGATGAGTTCGAGGTTCCGAGAGCTGCCTGGGATCCGGCGCGAGACACGAACCAGGACGAGGCCAGCCCGCGCCAGGGCCCAGCCTGGGACAACTACGCGCGCATGGCTCCAGAAGCCAGACCTCAGGACTCCGAGGATTTTTTACTGCACTCGGGCACCGTGGCTATCAACGCCTCGACTCGCGCGCTGGCCTTGAAGTTCAGCATTCCTGAGGGCTACGAAGGCCGACTGCTGGCCTGGGGCGCTCAGTCCGTATCGACCGCTGACCTGGCCGCTCGCAACCTGGGCTTTGATCTGAGCTGGGAGCTGCTCATTAACGGCTCGACTCGGCCGCGAATTTCAAAGGTCTCAGGCGTCTTCAGCTCCATCGAAAGACCCAAGGACCTCTGTATCAACTTGCCGCGCGGCGCGGTCGTTGAAATCTACTGCACTACCCCGGCCGGCGTGGCCCGGCAGGTTCAAACCCTGATTCACGGCTGGCTTGCTCCGATCCTTCGCGGTCAAGGCCGCGTCTCGGCTGGCCACATGAAGATTTGAGGAGTCCAACAATGTCTGGCGAAAACACCTTTATCAAAGAGCAAGACTTCAAGGTCATCGGCGGCCCCCTCGAAGCCAGCATCGCCGGCGGCGGCGCGGCTTACGCTCCGGCCGTGGGAACTCACAACCAGGTCAACAGCCTGGAGCTTCCCAAGGGCGGCCTGTTCATGGTCGAGAGCTCGGCGATTGACATCCTCGACGCCGGCGGCGGTGAGCGCGCCCGCGCCAAGCTCGTTGATTCCAACGGCAACATCTACGCCTCGATCCTGGGCTCGGCCGCGGGCCGCAGTCAAGAGCAGAGCGAGAGCGGCCCGCTGGCCAAGATCATCGATTGCTTCGATGCGGCCAAGACCCTCTCGATCACCATCGACGAGGCCAACCCCAACCCCGTCAAGGTCGCGGCCCGCTTCACTCTGAAGGCCGTCATCCCCAACCCGACCCGCCACACGATCAGTCACCAGAGCTGATCGCTCGGAAGAACAACTTCTCCTCCACAAGAGTGTTGTAAGCCTTGCCGGCGCTCACTCCCCCATTGAGCGCCGGCGCCCCTTATTCCCTGCCCCCTCGCGAGGTGCGCCATGTCCTTCTCCAGCTCCGTCCTCCGCGACCTGCTTCCCTTGCGCGCGGACCCCGGCGACGCCGGCGCGCTCCCGGTCTACGGCGGTCAGGTTCCGCTTGTCTCGGCCGGCGCCGAGACCCGCACCCTCGCGGCTCCTTCCCGTGTTGGCGCTCGCCTGGTCCTCGCCATGAAGACCGACGGCGGAAACATCGTCGTGACCTGCGCCACCACGGTCAACCAGGCCGGCAACAACACCCTGACCTTTGCGGATGTGGGCGACAGCATCGAGCTCCTGGCCGTGAATCAAGACGCGACCCTCCGCTGGAAGGTCGTCGGCAACGAAGGCGTCGCGCTCTCTACGGTCTGAAGACTCGTAGAAGCCAGGGTCTTTTCTGAGTCCAAGGGTTTCCCATGGTCGACATTCAGCGCGGCTATCTCGATGAGCTCGGTCGCTTCATCAGCGAAGAACTCCCCAGCGCCCCGGTCGGGGGAACTGGGGCCGAGCTCGTCTTGCGGACGCAGCTCAGTCCCGAGATGCGCATCGACCTGGCCGAGCTCGGCCGGGGCAAGCCCGCGGAGCGCCCAGAGCCAAAGGGACTCCTGGCGCAAGGACTGGACTGGGTTCTCAGTGAGCTGGTCCGGCCAGAGATTGAGATTCAAGTCCTTGGCCAGAGCCAGACCATCGCCCCCTGGGGAAAACCCGAGCCCGAGCGCGGCGCCTGGCTGGCCGTCGGCGGCGCCGCTCTGGCCGCGGGCGTCTTCTGGCTCGGCTATCAGGTTCTCTGTCGGAGTCGATCATGAGCGTCTCGGCCCCTGCCCTCATCCCCCTAAGCCGCGGCGGCACCGGAGCGCGCTCAGCCTCCGAGGCCCGCGCGGCCCTTGGACTGAGCGCCGCTGCGGTCCTCGAGCTCGCCTCGCAAGCCGAGGCCGAAGCGGGAACTCTCAATACGCGCCTCATGACGCCCCTGCGTGTCGCCGAAGCCATCGCGGCCCTCGCCGGCGGCGGCATCTATACGCAAGTCGCGACCGAGGCCGAGCTGATCGCCGCCCTGGCCGCGAACACCCCGCTCATCTACGTCACGGCGAGCATCACCGCGACCCAAGACTATCTGGTCAATGATGATTGCGAAGTCCGCCAGGGAACGGGCGTGCTCCTCGACATGGGCGGGAGTTATGGCTTCGTCGTCGGCTCCGGACTCTACTTCGATCTCACGGGGAATGGCGTCGCTCAAAGCCGAGTGAACTGGAATACCAGCGGCGTCGCTCATGACCTGGTCCAACTGGACGCGGGCGCTCAATGCCGCTTCAAAGAGCTCGCGATCGTCGAGAGCAACACCAGCGCCAACGCCGGCTTGATCGCGACCAATCTGCGGAGCTCCGAGCTCCGAAACGTCCAACTGACCTTCGCTGACAACAATGTTCAGCGCGTCCCAGCGAACGGCTCAGCGTCGGTTCGCGTGGTTTGGAATGACGTTGAACTTGTTGGGGGCGGTAGTTCCTGCGCCTACAAGACCAGCTCCGGAAACAGCCATCTCGGCTTGTATGAGAACGTCCTTGTTACGGGAACCTGGCAGAACGTCAATAACTTCCTGGACATCGGCGGAGGAAACAACAGCATCCTTCGCGGCCTGACGGTTCGATTGACGAACACTCCTACCTCGACCAATCACCTCCTGGTTTCCGCGAAGTCCATTGCCTCGGTCGATTCGGCGCTCTGCTCGATCCAGTTCGGAACTTCAAACTGCGTCGCCTCGAACCTGGTCACTTCAGTGATTCTGCGTCCCTCGGCGGGATCAAGCGTCACCAACTTCAGTTGCGGCGTCCTGACGACAACAGGAATGACCATTTATGGGCGCCTGACGATGGGCTATGTGAGCTCCGCAGTAACGCTCGATAGCGGTAATGACGCCGTCCTGTTCTCCGACATTCATTTCCTGGGTGGCGCGACCGTTCCCAGCGGTTGCGAGGACGCGAGCTTCACCAACTGCATCTTTGGAAACCCGCTGAGCGCTGGCGGCGCGACGACCCTCACCATTCAAGCCGGAGCCCTGAGAACCAGATACGTCGCCTGCTCCTCGGATGTCGCCATCTCCGACGCCGGCACGGGCTCTCAGTTCGCGGCGAACGCTGTCTTCTGATTGAGGATTCCATGACAACGATTACGAATGAAATCCAAGCCAACATCGTCGACGGCATGGTCAGCGCCGAGCGTGAGCGCCTGGCCCTCCTCGAAAGCTGGTATGAGCTCGTCAAAGGCGCCTTCCTCCGCGCGGCCCTCGCCCGCGGGAAGGTCCGCGCCGATCGCAAGGACAGCCTGAGCGGTCTGCGCGAGGCTCTGCGAGTGAGCTACGAAAACGAAGCCGAAGGCCAGGCCGCCGACGAAGCGCTCTACGCGCAAGCGCCCAGCGTCGAGGAGCACGCTGAGTATCGCCGGCTCTCGGAGCTCTACCCCGGCACGCGAAACACTTACAGCCGCCTGCACAAAGGCGAGCCGAGCTTCCAGTATCACGCCGCTGTCCTCGCCGGCCTTCGCTCTCACCACGAAGCCTTCACGGCGGCCCAGCAAGCCGAGCTCGAAGCGCGCCTGGCCGAAGAGCGCGCGGCATCCGAGCCAGAGCCCGAAGCGGAGATCGTCGCTCCTGTTGAAGAACTGACCCCAGCCCCAGAAACCGAGCCCGAAGCGGCTCCGGAGCCCAGCCCATGATGGATTTCCTCAAAGCCCTCCTCGCCTCCAAAAAGTTCGTCGCCCTCCTCCTTGGCCTCATCGCAAACCTCCTCGCCCTCGCCGCGACGAAGGCCGGCATCCCTTCGGACCAGGCTCACGATGCCGCCCTTCAGGTCTCTGGCCTGGTCGGCACTTACATCCTGGGCCAGGGGATCGCCGATCACGGAAAGGAGCGAGTGAAGATCGAGATGGAGGCCGCGACAGAAGCCGAGAGCTCCTGAGCCGTGGACCCTTCGACCGCTGCAATCGTCGCGATCGCCGCCTGTGTGCTTGGCCTGGCCCTGATCCTCGGGGCCCTGGCCGGCGCCTATTGGCTGGGTCGCCAGCATGGCCAGGCCGAGCTCGAGCGTGACTCGGCGCGAGCCGAGCTGAAGGCCTGGGAAGCCAGAGAGGCAGAGTATCAGCATGCGAAGGCGAAGCGCGAAGAAGACCTGGCCCGCGTGGATGCTCTGCCTGGCGATGAGCTCGACCGCCTGCTGTCCGCCGGCGAAGCCCGTCTTGATTCCGCCCCGGCTCCCTGAAGTCCCGCCGGCGCAAGCCGTAAACAGCCGCGAAGAGCGCGGCCGCGCCCTGCTCCGTTGGTGGGCCTGGGCCCGCGCCGCCGGCCTCCTCTCAGAAAATGACCCCCGATCGAAGGCCCTCGAAGGCCTGGGAGAAGCCCCATGGACCCCGCCCTCATCGGAGTAGCCCTGACCCTCCTCGGTCTCGGCGCCAGCGGCTTTTGGGCTGTCTGGACACGAATGACCGACGCCCTCAAAGAAGAGCGCCAGGCCCGCGAAGAGCTCGCCAAGGAACTTCGCCAGGCCCTCACGAGCGGAGTTCGCGAAGACGGCTTACGCGATCAAGCCCTGGTCACCTTGCGCGAAAGCCTGGCCCGGATCGAAGCTCTGCTCACGGCCGAACTCCGCGCCGTCACGGCACGGCTTGACCGTCTCGCCGGCAAGGTCGAAGACCACATGGCCGGCGAGGTCAAGCAGTTCGAGGCCGTGTTGGAGAAGTGGGTGAAGAGAACTCCGTAGTCCACATGTGGCGATCAATCCGCCGTGATTCTAGTAACAATCGACTTTTCGATGATTGGCATCTTGGTTAACGTATTTTTGAACCGACAAAGGTGTGTTGTCTGTTAAGAACGCCTCTAGTCGAGTTAGTTGCAGCGATCGCCTCCTCGCCAATCTCACGAGCCCGGCAAGCCTGTGGTAGTGCAGTCTGGCTGCTTTACAGTTTGATTTCTCCGCCTTTACCTTCTCGACGGCCTTCCACTCATTTCCGGGGTAAGCGTCGCTTTGAGACTTTAGGGCCATCCACTCATTTGTCCATCGTCTCCCTCGATCCCGCAGTTCAAAGAAAACTGAGTTTAGAAATTCTCGAGCTGCGTTTGCGTCAGAAAAATGTGCTGTGAATCTCAGGACGTCCCGATCGACTTCTAGCAGGGACAATTGGGAATTCAAATCGTCCGACAGTCTCCCGTGGACTCGTGACATGTCGGTAACCACTTGACTAAAACACGGGTAGACAAGGTCGCGCCAATCATCGTTGGAGTAGGTTCGACAGAACTTGTCGCATTGATAGATATTCTCGTCGGCGGACCATTCGTCGTCCGCTCGTCGAGAGAATTCTCGAAAGCGCTCGACAGCGTTCTCCATCCTTCCGGCAAGCTCGCATAGAGAGGGGATCAGTGAGACTCGGTGCAGTTGTTCCTTACGCAACGAATCTCGTCGTTTTAATGCCTCGATGTATTGTCTTCTAATCTGCTTTGTGAAATTCACGTATTGAAGCAGCTCATCAGTGCGTTGCTTTACTTCACTTGTTGCCTCACGATTTTGCCGAATCGTTTCGAGCTTGCTCGTTACATGATCAAATGCAGCCTGGCTTGCGTTAGCATCTCGGCTCTCTCTAAGCTCTATGCGTTGCAAAATCACTGCATAGATGGCTCCCACCATTGCAACCGCAGAGAAGAAAGCGTTGACACTGCCAAACAAATCTCCAACCTGCCCAAGTTTACCGATATCAGATTTCTCGCCAAAGACGCACAGGAACCAACCATTGAAGATCGGAGCACACATCCAAGCGAATACAGCTCCAACGGTGACTAGAATGATGGGAGCCGAAAGCGCTTCTCTGAGATATTGAGATACATTTGAAACCTTGGCTTGATGATGCCCTAGTGCGTAGAAATACATGCACCCGACGATAAACGCCAAAAGAAACCCCATAGCGTGAAATGTCTCCTGTAATGCCGTCTGGTTGAACTGGTCCGGTTGAGCGTCCGACCAAGAAATCTAACGAAATCAACAGCTAGATTGGGTAGAAAGGCGAAGCTTCCGTCTCACTGGCTCCAGCGTTATAGCAAGGGTGAGTGCAGCCGAAATCAAGTGATTTCAAGACACTTATGACGATTCCTTTCGACCCGCATGTTCTCTGGGCCCTCAGGCCTCGCTGGCGAGGGGGATTTCGGTACAGACCGGGCGGCTCATCCGGGCGGCGAGGGTCGAGGCCGGGACTTCGAGGCGCTCGGCGACCTGGCGAATCGAGAGGCCTTCGTTGCGGAGCTTCTGGGCGAGCTCGAGGTTGAAGCGTCGCTTTGGGCGGCCGAGGGTCTTGCCGTCGCGGCGGGCTTTGGCGACGCCGGCGTTGACGCGCTCGCGGATCAGCTCGCGCTCGAACTCGGCCATCATGGCGATCATCGCGAACAGGGCCCGTCCTGCCGGCGTGCTCGTGTCGACGGCCTCCTTGAAGCTGAGGAAGTCGACTTTCAGCGCGCGGAACTCTTCGAGGGCCTCGACCAGCTCGCGCAGGCTGCGGGCGAAGCGATCGAAGCGCCAGACCAGAACGACGTCGACCTGGCGCTGACGGCAGGCCTTCTTCAGCTCGGCCAGGCGCGGGCGAACGATGCGCCGCGAGCTTACACCCTCGTCGACGAACTCATCGACCAGCTCCCAGCCGCGGGCGTGGGCGTAGTCGCGGAGCTCGACCAGTTGAAGCTCGATGTCCTGGTGGTTGGTGCTCGTCCTCGCGTAGATCGCCACCCTCCGCGAGCGCGCCTCCTTCGAGCTCATTCGGCCTCCTCCTCAGGCCGTCCCCGAATCGGGTTCGGCGGCGGTTTTTTCGCCGGAGAGCGACCCTGGGCACCCTCCCCCGCTGTTTTTTCGACAAAGGGCTCTACCAAGCCATCTGCGGGCGGTTTTTGAACTCTTCGTAATGATGAGGTTGCCGGTTCGATTCCGGCCGCAGGCTTGCCAGGAACTCGCGTCGAGAAATCGACGCGAGTTTTTTCGTGGGGAGGGTGGGGAGGATTCTGGGGGAGGGTTTTTTGACGCCTCTCGTGAACCCGATTGACCACCTCATGAAGGTCGTCTCCCACGCTCTGAGACTGGTACCGATCCCACATCGCTCGCGTCTCGTGACCCGTGACTCTCCGCCCAACATCAATCGGCACTCCAACCCGCTCGGCCGTGGCCACGAAGGCCCGCCGCAATGAATGCGTGTCGAGTCGCTCAGGGTCCGCGAACTTCAAGGCCGTCATGGCCTTCTTGATCACCATCAGCACGCTCTCACGACGCATCGCGGCCTCTGGCCTGGGGCGCCCCCGCCCACCGCGGCCGTAGTGCTGAAAGACGAAGTCATCCGGACCCACCTTCGGAAGCATCGCCATCGTCTCCGCCGGCACCGGGACGGCCAGATTCTGAACGCGCGCGCTTCGCTTCTGCCGAATGTTCATGGTATTCGCCAGCCGGTTCAAATCCCGACCGCGAAGATTCAATAACTCACTCACTCGCCGGCCAGTGTCGGCGAGGAGCTGGAGCACGGGATACCAACGCCCCTCCTGGTAGCCCTTTGACCATTCCAGCATCGCCATGATCTCTTCATCCGAGAAAGGCCGCTTCTTGTTCGCCCGGACCTCCTTCGTTCGCTTGATCTTCGGCCAGGCGCAGTCAATGAGCTCCTCTTCCTCGCAAAAGCGCCAGGCCGCGGCGAAGCAGGCGATGTAAGTCTTCACCGTCGCCGGCGCGAGCCTGACCGTGAGCGCGCGCTGAACGGCTCGCAAGTGAACCTTATTGAACTCAGAGACCTGCATCGCCCCCAAGATCGCGACGATTTGACGGCGCGCGTTCTCGAGGCCGACCGCGCTATGACGGCTCTTCGTCGGGTCTGACTTCAAGTCCTTCAACCTGGCCGAGAAGACGTCATCAATCGTGCTCACCCGCCCGGAGTCGGGAATCAGGTTCAAGCTCCGCTCCCACTCCGCGGCGAGAGTAAGAGCGCGTTGCCTGTCCGTCGTCCCAGAGCTCAAGGTCTGCTCCAGGTCCTTCCCGCCAGTCCGAAAGCGAGCGCGGAGCTGCCAGTTCTTGCCGTCCCTAGCACCAGGTTTCCTGACCGTCACTCGCCACATCAGCCGGCCTCCCTCATTCGACGAATGCGCTCACGGGCCGCCAGGATGTTCTCTTGCATTCCCCGATTTCGCTCAATCTCAATGGAGCGAGCCGTGCGATCGAGGACCCGGTCAATCTGCGCCGCATCAAATCGATATTGACCCGCGGGCGTACGGCCATAGACCTCGATCCAGCCGCGCTTGATCCATTTCAAAATGGTGTTTGGAGTCACGCCGAGCCGCTCGGCGATCTGCCGACTGCTGAGGAGCTTGACTTCACGCTCTAAGGGCTTGGGCTTCATTGTTTCTTCCTCCGCTCAGCGTCAATGCAGCTCTCACAGCGCCAGCTCGACCAGGGTTCCTCTGGGCTCGCCTTGCTTCGCTCAGGCGGGAGCTCGCCGCAATCCGTGCAGCGATCGCCAGCGCGAACCGCATGAAGAGCCGCGGCGTAGCTGCCAAATCTTGGTCCTTGGTAGTCCTTGAGGAATGCACCAATACTCTGGTTGAATTCTTCATTCATGACAGACACTCCGGCGGCGGCTTTGAGTGCTCCGAGTGAGGCCCGATCCATTCCAAGGCCAGCATGAGCTCTGCATGGGTCAGATAAAAGCTCGCGAAAGTGAAGGCCTGCGCCGTTTGGCCGCTCCAGTTCATAGGCTCATCCTGGTCTTCAGTCATCATGACTTCCCCGTTTCGCGTTCTCTCTCAGAATCTTTGCGGCCAGGTGAAACATGATCGGCGCGACAATCGCCTGATGGGCGTGCTCACGCTCAATCTCCTCGAATCGGGATTGGCCAAGATAGACCTTGTTTCCCAGGATGTGCCTGAGTCCGGCCCGTGACCAAAGGGAGCCGCGTCGAGTTCTCAATCCTTCAGAATTGAGAATTGCGGCAATCTTCTTGAGACTCTTCAGTTTTCGGTAGTCGGCAAAGATCCGGCGAACGATGAGCGCCTCTTCGCGTCGAATGACCAGGCGCGAGGACCCCGGCGCCCGCCAATATCCGAAGGGCGGCGGACCTGAGAGGTGATGCCCTTCGCGCGCTCGCGCCCTGCGACCTTCGAGCCGGTTCTGGGCGGCGCCCTTCGGAGAGTGCTTCTGTGAGAGTTTCGAGAGCTCGGCTCCGCTCAGACTGAAGACTTGCAGGCTGCGGGCTTCGACATACCCGGCTAGTCCGGGCAACTCGGGATGCTCAAAAGCCCCATCGGAAAGGAGGATTCCAGTAAGTTCCCGGCTCTTGTCGAGTTCGCCGGCGATGCGTGCGGTCCAGGTCGATTTCGGCTTTCCGAAGGCGTCTTTCAGATTCAGCCGGATCGGGTCCTCGACGATGACGGCCACCAGGCGGAAGCCGAAGCGTCGGGCCCATTGGATCGCTTCGCCGGCGAATCCTTCTCGTGGGCCGAGGGTCCAAGCGATAACGCGGTTCATCTTCAAGCTCCAATGTCTCTTCTGAGAATTCGTCCTCATGGAACCTCAAAGGCTCGAGCCCGCGTCGGGTCAATTGGCTGTTGAGTTGGTCACCGAGGCGCCCGATCCAGGCCGCGAAGGCCTGACAACCCTCCCAATGGCCCGGTACTTTGGCCGTGAGTCGCAAGGTGACCCTTGCTCCCCGCCCCTTCATCTCGAGCAGCTCAGGGAGGAAAATGCCACCGGAGTCGGCCAGAAACTCAGCCAGCTTGAACCTCGCTGAGTTTCTGGATCGCACCAGGCGCGTCGCGATCCAGAAAGGGCCGAATCGGACCCAGCTCGGCGGAAGGAGCTGGGCTGAAACGGTGACGCGCCAATACAGCCGACCCCAGATCCAATCGGGGCTGAGGGAGTGACGGGCCGCCAGGCGCTCCATGAACTGCCTGGCGTTGCGAGAGCCTTCGAGGGGCACCAAGTTCCCGATGTGCCCCTCGCTGAGTTTGTGCTCAGGCAACAGGTTTTGTGCGGAGAGTCCTTGAGCTATCCGCCACTTCCGCCAGGTCTCCGAGTCCGGATGACCTGGCGGCGCCGTTTCGAAGTCATGACTGATAGGCTTCGGAGCCGACGACAAAGCGCCTGGTCGCGGCTCGCGCCAACGCGGTCTCTTGCTCACGCGACCTCCACTGGCAGAATCAGCCGAAAGGAGTCGCCGTCGATGCCCATGCACTTCTGAGGGCCGATGTCGATCCAGCTCGCGCCGAGGCGATCGCTGGCGCCCGGCGTCCCTTGCTGGAGCAAGCGCATGACGGTCATGAAGCGCCAGTAGCTCGCATCGAGGATGCGGCCTTGGAATTCGAAGCGCTCTTCGAGCCAGGCGCGAACCTCGAGCTGGCTCGCAGACACC
This sequence comes from Methyloceanibacter sp., assembly GCA_050247995.1. Taxonomy (GTDB): domain Bacteria; phylum Pseudomonadota; class Alphaproteobacteria; order Rhizobiales; family Methyloligellaceae; genus Methyloceanibacter. The sequence goes on from JBFWTF010000003.1 coordinate 36,424, forward strand.
TCGAAGTTGGGGCCAACCCTCTCGACCAGGCGGGCGATGGTCCCGATGTGAGTTGACTCCCAGGGCGAGAGCTGGCGGCGCGGGACGCGGTCTTGCTCGACCGCAAGGATGGCCCGCTTGCTCACCCAGATCGTCCAGGGCTTCGAGGCAATAAAGTCATCGATGACGAAGGGCTCACAGTCTCCGTCATAATCGGTAGCGGGGTTTGGCCAGGTCCGAAACCAACGGCTTACAAGCTGGCACCATTTTTCGTCGCGGGCGAAGTCGGGGCGCGGTATGACCCGACCGTTGAGGCCAATTCCAATTCTCTTCATTGTCTTGAGGCCCTCAGATTCGTTGGCGTTGTGTATTCTGAACCGACGTGAACTCAGGAAGTCCCCGCACTAGTGGGGGTGAACCGTCGCCGTCGTAGTCCTCGGCCGGGGCCGGCCTCCTATCCCCACGGGTGTGGGGGTGAACCGTCGCCGTCGTTGTCCTTGGCCGCCACCTCCGGAGCGCGGAGCCCGAAGCGCGAGAGCAAGGCGTCCATAGCCTCCGTTTCCTCAGACTCGAACCAATGCGGTCCGTAGGTGATGGTCATGAGCATCAGCCGAATGACACATTTCATGTCAATGCTGTCCTCCTCGGCCTTGAGAACTTCATGGAACCGCTCGAGCAGCTCTTCGCCGTAAACAACGCCATGCACGAGGAGCGACACCAGCAGGAGGTCCTTCATCGAAGGCGGCGCAACATTGACCCAATGGGAGTCGAGGGCGGCAGGGACCCAGGAGTAGTCCCTTTGCCCGCTGGTTCTGGCCGGAACCTGGTTGATGTCCGCCGCTTTCGGCGCCTTTGGAGTCGTCGCATCGGACGCCTCCTCAGCAAGCTTGATCGCCGCTTCGACTCTGGCGAAGTCCCCCCGGTGAATGGCTTCGACCAAGGCTTGCTTGTCCAGCAGCTTCAGGGCCTGGCGGGGCGCCGTTATGCCGGCTTTCTCTTCGAGCTTCGCGGCCCACTTCTGGCTCTTTTCGTCGTCGAGAATGACCCATTGCGCCCGGTCCTTGTAGCCGGTGATTTCAACGGGGGACTCTCGCCCGACGCGATCGAGGAGCTTCGCGTTCGTCGCCTCGATCTTCGATCGCCAGCAAGACCGATCAAGACAACGATCATGATGAAGCTCGCCAAAAAGCTCCCGCTGGGTGCTGGCCCGCTTTGGGCAAGCCGAACAAGCCCCGCCAGGGAGGCCGGCGTCTTCGATGTCGAAGGGCGCGTGGCGGAGCTGCTCGCGCTTCTGTTGCATCGCTTCACGAATCAAGGCCTCCGTAACCTTGGGGCCCGGAGCTTGCATCAGCTCACGAGCCATCCCCCAGACTTCTTCCGGAGCCGACACGAACTCTGCGAAGATGCTGTCTTGGTCCCCAGCGCCGAGGACCGCGAGGGCTTGGGCGGCGCCGAGTGTCACCAGGTCATTGGTCCGCCAATACATGGTCCATTGAGGTGTGAGCGAGAGGAGGGACAGTCGCTTCTTGATGGTCGGAACCTGGATACCGACGCTTTCGGCGACGGCCTCGACCGTGCCGAGCCGATCGAGGAGCTCGTTGTAGGCCGAGGCCTCGTCGAGGGGATGGACGTTCGTGCGAGCGGCGTTCTCCGCCAGCTGAATGATTCGAACCGTCTCCTCGTCGCAAACGGGCAGGTAACGGACCTCGATTTCTGTCCACCCCAGGGCAACGCAGGACGAGTTTCGTCTGTGGCCAGCGACGAGCTCCTTTCCGCCGGCCTGGCCGTCTCGGACGATGGGCGGGTGCAGCAGACCAACGTGGTTGATGCTGGCCATCAACTCGGTCAGGTCGTCCGTGGAGGTCCGAGGCTGAAATGGGCTCGGCTGCAAGTCCGCCGGGTTGACCTTTAACATGACCCAGGGCATCGCCTGAGTCATGTTCTGCTCGGTCAGTGAAAGCTTCACTGGCTGAGAAGGCGCTTTTTTCGTTCGCTTCGGTTTTGTGCTTTTCGTCGTCATGGTGTCCTCAAACTTCTAGATTCCGTCGTATCCTTGACTCGATCGCTGCGATCCCCACGCGCGTGGGGGTGAACCGTGCTTCGGATTGACGGTAATGACCGTCATGAGGCGATCCCCACGCGCGTGGGGGTGAACCGGGGACGTGCGTGGAGCGGAAACATTGGCGAAAGCGATCCCCACGCTCGTGGGGGTGAACCGTGCTACGTCGCTCGAAAGTTGGTTGGCGCAAAGCGATCCCCACGCGCGTGGGGGTGAACCGAGCTTCACTTCGTATTCAGCATTCATGAAAGTGCGATCCCCACGCGCGTGGGGGTGAACCGCAGGGGCACGACGCGGCTGTTGAAGAGGTGTTGCGATCCCCACGCGCGTGGGGGTGAACCGGTGGGTTGCTGCACATGCCGATAGTCCGAGTCGCGATCCCCACGCGCGTGGGGGTGAACCGGGAGCGTGCGTGGAGTGGAAACATTGGCGAAAGCGATCCCCACGCGCGTGGGGGTGAACCGCGCGACTTGACGACGCGAAAAAGACGA
>JBFWTF010000004.1:0-32322 GCA_050247995.1 Methyloceanibacter sp.
AGCGCAACAAAGGGCCGGCCCGGTCTCGCTATCCAAGCCCGTTCAGGCTAGAAAGTCGGTGGGCCGAATTCGAGGAAAACGCCGAATCGCGCGGGTCTTTCGGATCGGCTCGGGGAACGGGTGGATAGGGACGGGATGAAGCCTCGCCAGATCGATCGAAAATGGATTCTGCTCGGCGTCGGCGCGCTGCTGTTGTGCGGCCTTGTCATCGTCCCGCGGCTTGCCGGCGGGTCTTCGGCTCTCGCCAAGCGCGCAACCGACGCCCTTGCAACATGGACGGGCGGAGAGGTCAAACTTACCGGCCCGTTGCGCATGCAGTATTTCCCCGACATCGCGCTCAGGAGCGGGATCGAACTTGCCAGCGTCCCCAATCTTCCCTTGGTCAAGTCGATCGTGGCCAAGGAGGCGAGGATTTCGCTCGATCTCCCCGCGATTCTGCTGGGGCACGTCCGCATCGATGCCGTCCGCCTCATCGAAGCCGAGATCGCGCTCAAAGAAGCGCCGTCGCTGGTCATGGGACCCGAGCAGACCTTGCAGGCGCGGATCGCCAATCTCTTGAGCGGCCCGCCGTTCCGCGTGCTTCGCATGGAGGGCGGCGTCGTCAAGATCCCGACGGCTTCCGGCAACGAGACCGTCGAGGCGCTCGATGCGCGATTCGATTTGAGTTCAGGGGCGCTCGCCGGGTCCGGCTCGTTCGTGCTGCGCAAAGAGCCGGTCAGCTTCACCCTCGACACCGGCGCGCCGTCCGAGACAGGAGACGGTCTCAGCGTCCCGGCTTCACTCTCCTTCGACGCGCCGGCGCTCGACGCCGCGCTCACCGGCACAGCCTCGTTCGCCAACGGACTGCAATTCGACGGCGACGTCGAGGCCGCCACGTCCGACGCGCGCGCCTTCCTCAGGTGGACCGGCATCGCCCTGGCCGAGGGGAAGAGCCTGAAGGCACTCTCGGCATCGGGAACGGCGCATTGGAACGGAACCACGCTGACTTTCGACGACGGCACCTTCGTGCTGGATGGCAACGAGGCCGTGGGCGCGCTTGCCGTCACGCCGGGCGTTCGCCCTCGTATCGACGGCACGCTCGCTTTCGATCGCCTCGCGCTCGATCCCTATGCCGGAGGGGAGGACGCCGCCGATGCCGCGGCGCCGGCGCGCCCCGACCAATCCGTGCTCAGCCATTTCGACACGGATCTGCGCATCTCGGCCGCCGAAATCACGGCGCCCGGAATTCAACTCGGGCGCGGCGGATTCACCGTCAGCGCGGACGAAGGCCGCATCTCGAGCGACGTGGGCGAGCTCGAATTTTGCGGCGGCACGGCCGCGGGCCGTATCGACGTAGACCTCTCCCAAGCCACCGACAGTTTGAAGATGGCGGGCAAACTTAGCGACGTGCCGATCGAGACCTGCCTCGAACCGCTTGGGCTGCACCTTCCCCTCAAAGGCACGGGCATCCTCAGGGTGGACTTCTCCGCCACGGGCCAAACCTATGACGCGCTGATGCGAGGGCTCGAGGGGCCGTTCAGGTTCAAGGCCCGCAGAGGCGCCGTTTTCATCGATCTCACCCGCCTCCTGGCCGGAGCGGACGCGCAGCAAGGCGGCGGCTGGAGCCGCGACAATGTCACGGCGTTCGACGAACTCGTCGCCGACTGCCGCCTCGGTGACGGCCATATTTGGTGCCAGAAGTTCAATATGAAGACGGAGCAGGGTTTGATTTCCGGATCCGGCGACATCAATCTCGGGCAACAGACACTCGATTGGCGCCTGTTCGCCGCCGATGGCGCCGCCCCCGTGAACGATGCGCAGCTCGCCGCCGGAACGCCGCCGCAAGTCGCGATCAGCGGCGCGCTCATGCAGCCCGTCATCAGCAGCGCCGAGCAGGCGCCAGCTCATTCCGGATCATTGCCGACCGCTTCCAGGTCGAGCGAAGTCTCTCCCCGCTGACCCCGTGTCCGCCTGTGTCACGCAACTCGAGAACGCCCCCGTGTTTCAGCGCCGCAATCTCCGCTCCGATCGCAGGCTCACCATGGCGGCCATGAAGGCGCAGGCCTGCGTCCTCGCCGTGGCCGTGATCGCCTGTCTCGGCGCGGCGAGCGCACGCGGCGACGACACGCTCAATATCGCCACCTGGGGCGGCGCCTACGGCCAGTCCCAGGAGATCGCCTTCTTCGAACCGTACGCCAAGGAAACCGGCACGAGAATTTCGACCGAGATCTATGACGGCACGCTCGCCAAGATCAAAGAAATGATCGAAGGCGACTCGGCTTCGATCGATGTCGCCGACGTTTCGGCCGGGGCGCTCGGCGCGCTGTGCAACGACGGGCTGCTCGAGCCGATCGCGCCATCGAGCCTGGGCGCGGCGCCGTCGGGCGAGACCGCGGACCAGGATTTCTTCGCCGACGGCCTGTCGAGTTGCGGCGTCGCCAGCGTCGCCTGGTCGATGGCGCTCGCCTTCGATCGCCAGGCCTTCAGCAAGGCGGCGCCGTCGCAAGCCGCAAATCTTCTCGATATCAAGCGGTTCCCCGGCAAGCGCGCGCTGCCCAACAGCCCGCGCCGGACACTCGAGCTCGCGCTGCTCGCCGATGGCGTCGAGCCGGCCAATATCTATACCGTGCTTGCCACCCAAGAGGGCGCCGACCGCGCCTTCAAGGCGCTCGACAAGATCAAGGGCGAGATCCTGTGGTGGGAGAGCGCCGAGGAGGCGATGACCTGGCTGTTGGAGCGGAAGGCGGCGATGGCCGCCACCTATAGCGGCCGCTTGTTTCGCGCCACGGTCGGCACGCGCCAGAGATATGCCGCGATCTGGGACGGCCAGATCTACGATCTCGATCTTTGGGCGATCCCCAAGAGCGCGAAGAACAAGGACGGCGCGATCCGCTTCATCGCCTTCGCCACCGATCCGGCGCGTTTGGCGGCGCAGGCGCAGCTCATCGCCTACGGCCCGATGCGAAAATCGGCGCTTTCCCTCGTCGGAAGGCATCCCGTGATCGATGTCGAGATGCTGACTTTTCTGCCCACGGCGCCCGACAACTTCAAGAAAGCGCTCAAATTCGACGAAGCGTGGTGGGAGACGAACGGCGCGGCGTTGCAGTCGCGCTTCGAGGCGTGGCGCGGACCGCTTGCGCCCGGCCAAGGCAAGCCCGGCGTCGTCGAACTGAAGCCGCCGCAGGCCGAGCCAGGCGAAGACGCCAAGGCGGCGCCGTAATTTCGGCCGGCGAGCGTGTCCGGCAGGCCGCAGGTCAAGCCTCAATTGACCGCCTCACGGAAAAAAGAAGTGCGGGTTAAGCCGAACTCTTGTTTGCGTCGAGCGTCATCGGCGTGTCATTGTTTCCGCAGGAGAGAGTCGTTCGGGTGAACTCCCCTTGCGGATTTCCCTCCTGCACAGGATGCACGACCTGAGGAGGTGACGCGCTTGCCGGGCCGGTTCGGCTCAAGTTCGCAGCGCCACCTTATGACGAGAAGCACTGCCGGAGCGGGGCCGGCAGTGCAATTTTTTTCCGGGCGTCTTATCTAATCACTGGCATGCGAGCGCGCGGCGCTCGATTCCGAGGCGTTTCTGCCTGGGCGGCGCGGCTTTGGCGCCGGCCCCTGCCGGTGAAAGCATTATGACCCCCGAACGCTTCGAAACCTGGCTCACTCTCGACCGGAAGGGCCTCTATTGCCGCCCCGGCGGCTTCCATATCGACCCCTATGGCGGCGCCGAGCGCGCGGTCATCACCCACGGCCATTCCGACCATGCCCGGCCGGGCCACGACCACGTGCTTGCCACCCGCGAGACGCTCGCGGTGATGGCCGCCCGGCTGGGAAAGGCGGCGCAAAAAGGCAGCCAGGCCGCCGCTTACGGCGAGCGCGTGACGATCGGCGATGTCGCGGTCACGCTCGTCCCGGCAGGCCATGTGCTCGGCAGCGCCCAGGTCCTGATCGAATGGAAGGGCGCGCGGGCCGTCGTCTCGGGCGATTACAAGCGGAGCGCCGACCCGACCTGCGCGGGCTTCGAGCTTGTCCCCTGCCACCTTTTCGTTACCGAGGCGACCTTCGCGTTGCCTGTGTTCCAGCATGGCGATGCCGGCGAGGAGGCGGCGAAACTCATCACGTCGCGCGCGCAATTCCCCGACCGCGCGCATGTGGTCGGCGCCTACGGTCTCGGCAAATGCCAGCGCCTGATCGCGCTCCTGCGCCGGGCGGGCTACGACCGGCCGATCTACCTCCACGGCGCGCTCATCGAGTGTTGCGCGCTCTACGAGTCCTTCGGCGTCGCCCTTGGCGCGCTGATACCCGCAACCGGCGCATCCCGCGACGCGCTCAGGGGCGAGATCGTGCTGGCGCCGCCTTCGGCCATCGCCGACCGCTGGTCGCGCCGGCTGCCCGACCCCGTGACCGCCTTCGCCTCGGGCTGGATGCGGGTGCGCGCGCGGGCGCGCCAGCAAGGGGTCGAGCTTCCGCTCGTGATCTCGGACCATGCCGACTGGCGCGAGCTGACCGAGACCATCGCCGAGACCGGCGCGGAGGAAATCTGGGTCACGCATGGGCGCGAGGACGCGCTGCTGCATCACATCGAAAAGACAGGGCGCAAGGGCCGCGCGCTCGCGCTGATCGGCCGCGAGGACGAGGACCAGTGAAACCCTTCGCCGCGCTGCTCGACCGGCTGTCCTACACGCCGTCGCGAAACGACAAGCTGAGGCTGCTCGCCGACTATTTCGCGAGCGCGCCCGATCCCGATCGCGGCTATGCGCTCGCGGCGTTGACCGACGGCCTCTTCTTCCGCCTGCCGCTCCGGCGCATCCTGACCGATCTCATCGCCTCGCGCGTCGATCCGGTCCTGTTCGACCTCTCGCGCGATTACATCGGCGATACCGCCGAGACCATCGCGCTGATCTGGCCCGGCGGCGACGTCTCCGCCAAGCCGCCGCGCCTTGCCGCCGTGGTCGAGGCGCTGCAAGCGGCAGCGCCGGGGGAGGTCCCCGCCCTCCTCGCCGGATGGCTCGACCGGCTCGATGCGACGTCGCGCTGGGCCCTGCTCAAGCTCATGACCGGGGCGCTCCGCGTCGGCGTCTCGGCGCGGCTCGCCAAGACCGCGCTCGCGGAGTGGTCGGGCGTGCCGCGCGCCGATATCGAGGAGGTCTGGCACGGGCTTCGGGCGCCTTACGGCGAATTGTTCGCCTGGCTCGAGGGCAAGGGCCCCCGGCCCGACCTGGAGGGGCGCGCGATCTTCAGGCCGCTGATGCTGTCGCATCAGATCGAGGACAAGGAGCTTGCGGCGATCGCGCCCCAGGACTTCGTCGCCGAATGGAAATGGGACGGCATCCGCGTCCAGGCGTCGCATCAAGCGGGCGAGAAGCGGCTCTTCTCGCGCGCGGGCGACGACATCTCCGCGGCCTTTCCCGACGTGGTCGAGCCTTTGCCCGAAGGCGTCGTGCTCGACGGCGAGCTGCTCATCATGCGGAGCGGCGAGGTCGCCCCCTTCAACGAACTGCAACAGCGGCTCAACCGCAAGACCGTGAGCGGGGCGCTGCTCAAGTCGCATCCGGCGCATATCCGCCTCTACGACATTCTGTTCGAGGGCGGCGAAGACCTCCGCGCCCTGCCCTTCGCCGCGCGGCGGGCGCGGCTCGAAGCCTGGCATGAGGCGCATGCGCCCCACCGCACCGATCTGTCCACGCTCATCGGCTTCGCCTCGGTCGCCGAGCTCAAGGCGCTGTGGGAGGGCGCGCGTGAGACCGGCATCGAGGGATTGATGCTGAAGCGGCGCGACAGCCCCTACCTTGCCGGGCGTCCCAAGGGCCATTGGTACAAATGGAAGCGCGCGCCGCTCACCATCGACGCCGTCCTCATGTACGCGCAAAGGGGAAGCGGCAAGCGCTCGTCCTATTATTCGGACTATACTTTCGGCGCGTGGCGCGAGGGCGAGGCAGGCGCGCCCGAGCTCGTGCCGGTCGGCAAGTCCTATTTCGGCTTCACCGACGAGGAACTCAAGGAGCTGGACCGCTGGGTGAGGAACCACACCGTTGACAGTTTCGGACCGGTCCGCCAGGTCGCGCCAGAGCTCGTGTTCGAGGTCGCCTTCGATTCGGTGCACCGCTCGGCCCGGCACAAATCGGGGATCGCCATGCGCTTCCCGCGCATCGCCCGCATCCGGTGGGACAAGCCCGCGGGCGAGGCCGACCGGCTCGCGACGCTTCAAGCCATGATCGTGGACTGAGCCATGACGGAAACCGCACCGGCCACAGCGCGCAACGTCGCGGACCTGACCTGGGACGTCGTGGCTGAGCGCCTCGCCGGAGGCGCCGCGGCGATCCTGCCGATCGGCGCGGGCGCGAAAGAGCACGGGCGGCATATGCGGATGGCGACCGACCGGGTCTTCGCCGAGTATTTCGCCGGTTTCGTCGCCGAGAAGACCGACGCTCTGATCTGGCCCACGCTCACTTACGGCGCCTATCCCGCCTTCGTGGCCTATGCCGGAAGCGCGAGCCTGTCGGATGCGACCTTTCAAACCGTCGTGACCGAGATCGCCGATGGCTTGCTCGGCTTCGGGGCGGCGCGCGTGCTCATTCTCGATACGGGACTCTCCACGCTCGCGCCGGTCGAGGCGGCGATCAGGGCCGCGTCAGACCCCTCGCGCTTGCGGCATTTGAAAGTTTTCGCCGGTCCGCGCTTCAAGAGGACCGCGGAGGCGTTGCGGCAGCAGCCCTACGGCAGCCATGCCGACGAGATCGAGACATCGCTGATGCTCGCAATCGCGCCCGAACTGGTCGACATGAGCCTAGCGGAAGCTTGCCCCTTCTCGCCCGCCGGGCCTTCGCGCGGACCGCTCTCGCCCAACGACCCACGCTCGCCGAATTATTCGCCGAGCGGCAGCTTCGGCGATCCTACGCTCGCCTCGGCGGAGAAAGGCAGCCGCCTGCTCGCCGCCATCCTCGACGATCTGCTGGAGATGGCGCAGGGCTAGAGCGGATCCTTGCTAGCGGATATGCGCGTGGTCGCCGGCGGCGAGCGTCTTCAAGGCGACGCGGTCGACCTTGCCGGTCGGATTAAGCGGCATCCTGTCGATGAATACGATTTCCTCCGGCGCCTTGTATCCGACGCGTGCTTTGGCGAACTCGATCAGTTCTCCCGCGCCGAGCCGCTTCATGCCCGGCTTCAGCGCGACATAGGCCCGCACATTTTCGCCATGCATCAGATCATGCACACCGACCACGCCGGCATTATCGACGGAAGGATGCTCAAGCAGCGCATCTTCGACCTCCTGCGGCGCGACGTTGGAGCCGTCATGGACGATGATTTGCTTCTGCCGTCCGCAAAACCACAGGCAGCCATCGTCATCGGCTTTCATGACGTCGCCGGTGTCGAACCACCCATCGCGAACGACTTCGGCGCTGGCAACGGGATCGTTCCAATAGCAGAAGCTCTGGGTCGGGGTTCTGGCCCATAGACGCCCCTCTTGACCGGCCGGCGCTTCTTGTCCGTTGTCGTCGCGAATGGCGAAGGTAAAGCCGGGGCTCGGCAGGCCGACCGATCCCAATTTGCCGTGATTCCCCGAGGCATTGAGCGCGGCGAGCCCGAATTCCGTCATGCCATAGCCTTCGCTGACCGGTTTCCCGGTGAGGGCCATGAACTCCTTTTGCAGCTCGGCCGGAACCTTGTCGCCAGCCGAGCGGCAGAGGCGGAGCGAGCTGAAATCATCGGCGGCAGTCCCCTGCTCGCGAATGAGGTGCAGAAGCGCCGCGGGCAGCATCGACAAAAAAGTTGGCCGAGCGGCGCGCATCAGCGGTCCAAGCTCGGTGTGATCGAAGGCGCGGGCGACGGCGACGCGCGCGCCGGCGGAAAGCGCCGCGAAGGTGACGGTGAAGCCGCCGACATGCGAGCAGGACGAGCCCGGCAGAACCGTGTCGTCCGGCGTGAACTTGAAGGACGTGGCGGCGCTCGCAAAGATCCAACCGAGCGATGAAACCGTATGGGTCACGCCTTTGGCCGGACCCGTGCTGCCCGAGGTGAAGAAGATGGCCGCCGGGGCCTCAGGCGCCACGACGGGAAGCGCGACCGCAGGCGGCGCCGCGTCCATCAGGCGTTCAAGGCTCTTTTCCGCGCCGCCTTTCGCCCCGTAGAAGATCACGCCGAGCGGGAGATCCCTGGCGGCGCTCGCGGCGATATCGGCGCCGCGCTCGGCGTGGGCGACCATGATCTTCGCCCGGCTCACGCCAAGCGCATGGTCGATCTCGCGCGGCGTGTAGCGGTAGTTCAACGGCGTCAGGACGAGGCCCGCCTTGAAGCAGGCAAGGTAATGGGCGATGAGCGCCAGGCGGTTCGGCATGAGAGACGCAACGCGATCGCCGGGAACGAGGCCGAGAGCGAGATAGGCGGCAGCGAGCGCAGCGGCGCGGCGCTCGAGCCCAGACCAGGACCACGTGCCCTCCAACGACACCAGCGCCGGCTCATCGGCGCGTGTCTTGAGTCCAATCTGGAGCAAGTCTCGGAGTTGGACTGGCTCTTTGAGCGCGGCTCCCGTGTAGGTCATGTCATGCGGGTTCCTTGTGCAAAAATGGCGGCGGCGGCGCGAACGTCAATCGCGGGCGATGCCCTTATCGCGATTGCCCTATCTAAGTCATAAAGAGAAGCCAAGAACTGGTGAACGGTCCCTGTACGGCGTTTGCCGGCCCAGCATGGACCCCGCTGAGAGACTTCGCATGTTCGCCAGAAACCCGGTCCGCCTCATCCCCCTCGCCTTGGCCTTGGTCCTGGCTTCGGGCACGGCGCGCGCGGAGGACGTGGGGACCTGTTTCGCAACCGCCGATAAGGTGATCGCCGGCGAGGCCGTCGACGAGGCGGAGAAGAAGAAGGGTCACGAAGCCTGCCAGCGCGCGCTCGCCGAGACTTCGAGCCTCGTGCAGAAATACCATTTGCAGGAAGCCGATTTCGACATCATCGGACGGCCACCCAAGCCGGCAAACTGAGCGCCTCTAGCTCTGGCGGGCGCCGACCGGCTGCACGACGATGGCGCCGCCATCGCCGTCGACGATCTCATCGTCGGCGAGCTTGAAGTGCTCCATGCGCATGGTGTGGTAGCGGTCGAAATAATCGCTGAGCGGCTTCTCGATCGACTTGTCGTAGTCGGGGCGCACGACATGGGTCGCGCCCTGCACCACCTTGACCACCTTGCCGTTCTTGACCACCACCTCGCCGTTCTTGAACACGTATTCCGGGCTCGCGAACATGGCCTCGCGGTCGGGGTCGTCGCGGTAGACGGTGATGTCGCCGGCGGCGCCCGGCCCAAGATGCCCGCGGTCTTTGAGACCCAAGCTCCGCGCCGGGCCGGCGCGGGTCAGGATCGCGATTTCGTCGAAGGTATATTCGCGGGTGAGCGATTTCAGCAGATCGGCCTGTGCTTGCGCGTCGGGATTGATCTTCTGCAACATGCCGTCGCGGAAGCCCTTGTCCATGAGCAAGCGGATCAGGTGCGGGTAGAAATAGAACGGCGCGCCATTGGGGTGATCGGTGGTGAGGAAGATGCGCCACGGATCGTCGAACAGGAGGAAGGTCTCGAGTCCGATCACCCATTGCATGGCGTTGACGAAGCTCTTGTCGCGATAGCGCATCGGCACGACGCCGCAGCCGGCGTCGCATTCGATGTCCATGACCACCGGCTTCTTGGGGTGCGCGCTCTTGGAGATGGCATATTGGCGCATGCTGTCGCCGGACGCAGTGCAGGTCTGGCCGAACAGGACCTGGCCCACGTCGATCGACACGTTCGGCGTCTTGTTGACGAGCTCGGTCAGCCGCGCCGCGCCCGAGGAAAACTTCCGGTCGCCTTCGGTGCCGTAGCTCAGGAACTGGGTGTGGGTCATGTGGATGCGTAAGCCCTCGGCCGCCCTGACCGTGGCCAGCGTCGTTTCGATATTGCCGGGAATGCCGAGATTGCAGCCGTGGATGTGGAGCGGGTGGGTGATCCCGAGCTCCTCGATGGCGCGCGCGAGCGTCAAGATGATCTGCCGCGGCGTCACGTGATAGAAGACGTGCTCCTCGTCGAGATCGAGCTTGCGCTGATTGAACTTGAAGGCGCTGATGCCGCCGGGATTGACGACCTTCACCGCGATGGCCTGGGCCGCGTGCAGCGTCCAGGCGACGTAGTCCTTGATCGCCGCGAAGTCCTTCTTGGCCGCGAGCTGGCGCAGGAAATAATCGTCGGAGCCGAGCATGACGAAGGCGCCCTTGTCGACCATGGGCGTATCGCCCATCTCCATATGCGCCTGGCGGGCATTGGCCGGCAGCATGGCCGGCTCGAAACAGGCGGTGTAGCCCATCTCGGCGTAGCGGTAGCCGGTGACATGCGTCGAGGGCACGGCGCGGCCCGAGCCGGCGCGGGTCAGTTCGGTCGCGGTGACGGGATCGCCCCTGTGGTCCTCGGGGAGCAGCATGCGGGCGATGGTCATCTTGCCGCCGCCGATATGGGTGTGGGGGTCGATGGCGCCCGCCATGACGATGCGGCCTTTGATGTCATAGGTGACATCAGGCCTCGCATTCGGCTTGGCCGCGACGATTTTGCCGTCCTCGACATAGATATCGCGAACCTCGCCGCTCACTTTATTGGCGGGGTCGTAGACTTTGCCGCCGACGAGCTTGATGAGCATGGTCCCGAACCCCTTAGAGAGCCGCCTGGATCGCCGCGAGCGTTTCGGCGACGGATGGAAGGGGAGCGCGGCCGAGATCCTTCAGCGGCAAGGACACGACGTTATCGACGCGAATGAGGCGCGCGGCATGGTCGAGCCCCGGCGTGCCGACCGGGAGGAACACGGAAGGGGCCGCGTCAAGCGCCAGGCCCGGCGTGCCGAGCACGACCGTCGGGAGCTTGGTCGGCGGCGGGGTGAGGTTCGGCGAGATCGAGGCGATCCAGACGAGGAGGTCGCCCTCGCCCTCTTTCAGCATGCGGCCGATGGCCCAGCGGTAGGGGTCGTAGTCGGGCGCGGCGGTGGCGTAGCTGACGCGGAGCGGATAACCGCTGATCCAGGTGCAGACCGCGCCCGCGGTGATGGCCCCTTCGGCGCCGCCGAGCGCGAGGCCGACGAAGCGCGTGGTCTGATTGAGGTCCTTGGCAAGCCCGGCGAATTGCTCGACCGCGAGTTCGGCATGGGGGAAGTTGAGCGATGGCGGCGCCCAGACCACGACGCCGTATTTGGCGCTCTTGCAGCGCTCGGCGAGCGCATCGATCTCGGCAAGCGTGACCCCGAAATCTTTGCGCGGGGTGACGCGAAAGCCGCGCAAGCGCGCCCTGAGCAGCGCGACCGCATGGCCGGCTTCTTCGTCCTTGCAGGCGAGCGTCACCACCTCGCCGATCTGCGCGCCTTTGGCGCCGGAACGGTCGAGTCCCTTGCCGATGAACACGACCGTGCGCTTCGGCGCGGTGACATCGAACATCGAAGCGGGCGGCGACACGATCCGCTCGAAGAAGCGGGGATGGAGCCGGTGAATATCGCTGCCGGCGATGATGACGAGATCGGCGCGGTTCCGCGCCTCGGTCAGCGTCGTCATCATCCAGCCCGAGGTCTGGAGAATCTTGAAGTTGCGATATTGCGCCTCGCTCAAAGCGTGATCGACGATCCCGCTGGCCCGCTCGGCGAGCGCCATAACGGCGCGCATCCCGCCGACATCGGTGCCAAGGCCGCCGAAGAGAGGGAGCTTGGCCTTGCCGATCAGCTTCGCCGCTTCCTCGATCGCCGCGCCGAGCTCGACGTCCTTGCCGTTAACGGCGGGGCTCGCCGGAGGAAGCTTGCGCTCGAAGCCCGCGACCGACTGGCTGCAGCCGTTCTTGACGACCTTGAGACCGCCGTCGGTGCGCTCGACTTCGAGATCGTCGGCAAGGGTGCCGCAGAACGGATTGACCACGTTCTCGAACAGGTGCGAGCCGGAATGCTCGTCTTTGGCGTCACGCGGAGTTGAACGCGGCATGCGGGAACCTCCCCCAAACGGCGGGGCAAGAAAGCATGGGATGGGCGGCAACACAACTCGCGAGCGGGAAAGACGGCATCTTTTTCCGCTTTTCCCGCCTTTCGGTCGCCGGAAGGGCCTCCCCGGCGATTGCCTCGGCGCGCGAGGTGCCATAGAGGCTAGCCATGACATCCAGGTCGGCAGGCCCGGTGGCCCGGCTCCGCATCATCCTCGGCTCCGAGATCGCGCTCGGGCCGGGCAAGGCCGATCTGATGCAAGGCATCCGCGAGACAGGCTCGATCGCCGCAGCGGGGCGGCGCATGGGCATGAGCTACAAGCAGGCCTGGCGCCTGATCGAAACCATGAATGGCTGCTTCGCGAAGCCGCTCGTCGTCGCGGCCAAGGGCGGTAGACGCGGCGGCGGCGCCCATCTCACGCCGCTCGGCGAGGACGTGCTCAGCCGTTTCCGGCGCATGCAGGCCGCCTCGTCGCGCGCGATCGCCAAGGACCTCGCCGCCTTGAAGCGCGCGATGAAAAAGACGCCGCGCTAGGATTTAGCCGCGCTCCCGACCCCCACCCCGACCCTCCCCCTTGCAGGGGGAGGGAGAGCGATACGCCGCTCCAAATTTGCTCCCCCCTGAAAGGGGGGAGTGAGAGGGGGGTCGATGCGATAATGGCTCACAGCTTCACCATCACATGACGCACGACGGTGTAGTCCTCGAGCGCGTACATCGACAAATCCTTGCCGTAGCCCGAGAATTTGAGGCCGCCATGCGGCATCTCGCTCACCAGCATGAAATGCGTGTTGACCCAGGTGCAGCCATATTGAAGCCGCGCCGCCGTCGCCATGCCCTTGCCGATGTCGGAGGTCCAGACCGACGAGGCGAGGCCATAGTCGCTGTCATTGGCCCAGGAAACGGCCTGATCGACGTCGTCGAAGCGCGTGACCGACACGACGGGACCGAACACCTCTTTCCGCACGATCTCGTCGTCCTGCTTGGCGCCGGCGACCACCGTCGGCTCGAAGAAGTAGCCCTTGCCGCCGGGAGACTTTCCGCCGGCGGTAATCGACACGTGGCGCTCCTTGCCGGCGCGCTCGACGAAAGCCTGCTCGCGTGATTTCTGCGCCGCCGAAATCAAGGGCCCGATCTCGTTCTCGTCGTCGTCGGCGAGATTGTATTTGATCTCCTTCACCGCGCTCGACAGGTCGGCGACGAAATTGTCAAAGATCTTCTTGCCGGCGTAGATGCGGCAGGCCGCGGTGCAATCCTGGCCCGCGTTGTAGTAGCCGAAGGCCTTGAGCCCGGACACGACCTGTTCGAGGTCGGCGTCGTCGAAGACGATGACCGGCGCCTTGCCGCCAAGCTCGAGATGCGTGCGCTTCAATGTCGGCGACGCCGCGAGAAGGACTTTCCGCCCGGTATCGACGCTGCCGGTGAGCGACACCATCGCGACCTTGGGATGAGAAATGAGCGCATTGCCGGTGGTGGCGCCGCGGCCGGTGACGATATTGACCACGCCCTCGGGAAAGATGTCGGCGATCAGCTTGGCGAGCTTCAGCGTCGAAAGCGGCGTCTGCTCGGAGGGCTTGAGCACGATGGTGTTGCCGCCGCCGAGAGCCGGGGCGAGTTTCCATACCGCCATCATCAAGGGGTAGTTCCACGGCGCGATCGAGCCGATGACGCCGATCGGGTCGCGGCGGATCATCGAGGTGTGACCGGCCATGTATTCCCCCGCCACGGTTCCGTGCATGTTGCGCACGGCGCCGGCGAAGAAGCGGAAGCAGTCGGAAGCCGCCGGCATCTCGTCCTGCAACATGCGGATCCTCGGCTTGCCGGTGTTCAGCGCTTCGAGCACGGCGAACGCCTCGGCTTCGCGGTCGATGGCGTCGGCAAGCTTCAAGAGCAGGCCCGAGCGCTCGGCGGGGGTGGTGCGCGACCAGGACTGAAACGCCTTCTCCGCCGCGTTCACCGCCGCATCGACCTGGGCGGGCGTGGCATCGGCGATCTCGACGATCTTCGCCTCGGTCTTGGGGTTGAGCACGGTATCGGACTCGCCCTGCCCGGCGACGAATTTCGAGCCAATCAACATTTGCGTGTCGAGCATGACGATCCTCCGCTTGGAAGCCCTCTTGTAGCTATTTCGACGACCCGCCGGTGTGCTCGCCCTCGCGCGTCAGATAGTAGGCGGCGAGGATCGGCAGCAGCGTGACGACAACGACGAACACCGCGACGACGTTGGTCACCGGACGCTGGCGCGGGCGGATCAGCTCCGACAGCATCCAGATCGGCAGCGTCGATTGCTGGCCGGCGGTGAAGGTCGTGACGATGACCTCGTCGAAGGAGAGCGCAAAGGCGAGCATGCCGCCGGCGAGGAGCGCGGTGCCGATCTGCGGCAGAATCACGTACCAGAAGGTCTGGACGGTGTTGGCGCCGAGATCCATCGAGGCCTCGATCAAATTGCCGGAGAGCCGGCGGAACCGGGCGATGGCGTTGTTGTAAACGACGACGATGCAGAAGGTGGCGTGGCCGAGCACGATGGTCCAGATCGAGAAACTGAGACCCATGATGTCGAAGGCCGAGCGCAGCGATATTCCGGTGATGATGCCGGGAAGAGCGATCGGCAGCACGAAGAGCAGCGAGATCGTCTCGCGGCCGAAGAAGCGGGCGCGCGACAGCGCGGCGGCGGCAAGAGTGCCGAAGATCAGGGCGAGCACGGTGGCGATGGCGGCGACCTTGAGCGAGAGATAGAGCGGCGGCCAGATGTCGGGCCGCTGCGACCAGGCCACCTCGAACCATTTGGTGGTGTAGCCGGGCGGCGGAAATTGAAAGCTCCTCTCCTCGGTGGTGAAGGCATAGAGGAAGATAAGCGCCAGCGGCAGATGCAGGAACAGGAGCCCGGCGATGGCCGAAAGGCGCAAGCCCAGCGGCTTGGGGGCGTTCGCGCTAGAGGACATCGAACGCTCCCATGCGCTTGGCCATCCACAGATAGAACCCCATGATCGCCATCGGCACCACGGTGAAGGCGGCCGCGAGCGGAATGTTTCCGGCCGTTCCTTGCAGCGTGTACACCGCCTGCCCGATCATGAGGCGCGAATTGCCGACGATGGTGGGCACGATGTAATCGCCGAGGGTGAGCGAGAAGGTGAAGATCGAGCCGGCGATGATGCCGGGAAGCGCCAGGGGAAAGATCACGGACCAGAACGTCTGGCGCGGATCGGCGCCGAGATCGGCCGCGGCCTCGATATAGTTGACCGGAACCCGCTCGAGCGCCGCCTGGATCGGCAGGATCATGTAGGGAATCCAGACATAGACGAAGACGAGGAAGGTGCCGATATAGCTGAACGACAGCGACGGACCGCCGACCACCGGCAGCGCCATGATGCCGTCGAGCAGCCATGACAGGTGCACGCTCGCGGCAAGCCAGGTGAGGATGCCTTCCTTGGCCAGGATCAGCTTCCAGGCGTAGATCTTGACGAGATAGCTCGACCACAGCGGCATCATCACGGCGAGATAGAACAGAGCCTTGGTCCAGCCGCGGGCGTAACGCGCGGCGTAGTAGGCGATGGGAAAGGCGATGATGGCGCAGGCGATTGTGACCAGCGCCGACATGATGACCGTGCGCAGGATGATCTGGACATTGGCCTCCTCGAGAAGCTGCGCGTAGGTCGAGAGGGTGAATTCGTGGACGATCAGCCCGGAGTAATCGTCGAGCGAATAGAAGCTCTGCAACAAGAGCGCGAACAGCGATCCGACATAGACAATGCCGATCCACAATAAGGGCGGCAACAGAAGGAGAAGGGTCAGAAGTTTGGGGCGCTGAAAGAAGAAGTCGGAGACGCGCGTGACGACGCCGCCCTCGCGCCCGTCAGTCACCAGCGCCGCCGCCGCTTGGGTCACGCGCCGTCCTCCATGGTGACCATGGCCGATTGGGGCCAGATGAGGCGCACGGTATCGCCCGGCTTGAAGCGCGTCTCGCCGGCCGGAATCTCGGCGTTGATGCGCATCTTGTCGGCCTCGACATTGAACCTCGTCACGGCGCCCTGGTAGCTCACCATCTTGATCTCGCCGTCGGTCGAGCCGTGCTTGTCCGGCACGGACGCGCCGGAGGCGTGCACGGCGATCTTCTCGGGCCTGAGGCTGGTCCATTTGGCGACGCCGCCGTGACGTTCGGCGAAGGCGGGCGGCAGGACGTTCGACGACCCGACAAAGTCGGCGACGAAGCGCGACTGGGGCCGGTCATAAACCGAGGTCGGCGTTCCGACCTGGACGATCCTGCCTTCGTTGAAGACGGCGACGCGGTTCGACATCGACAGCGCCTCGCCCTGATCGTGGGTGACGAAGACGAAGGTGATGCCGAGCTCGTTTTGCAGCGCCTTCAACTCCTCCTGCATCTGCTCCCTGAGCTTCAAGTCGAGCGCGCCGAGCGGCTCGTCGAGCAGGAGCACTTTCGGTCCGTTGACGAGCGCGCGGGCAAGCGCCACGCGCTGCCTCTGGCCGCCGGAAAGCTGCGCCGGGCGGCGGCCCTCGAAGCCGGCGAGCTTGACCATGGCGAGCGCGTTCTTGGCCTTGGTCTCGCGTTCGGCGCTGCCAACGCCCTTGATCTTGAGGCCGTAGGCGACGTTCTCGCCGACCGTCATGTGGGGAAAGAGCGCGTAGTCCTGGAACACGGTGTTGACGTTGCGCTTGTAAGGCGGAACGCCTTCGGCGGTTTCGCCGAAAATCTCGATGTGCCCCTCGTCGGGCTGCTCGAAGCCGGCGATGAGGCGCAGGCAGGTGGTCTTGCCCGAGCCGGACGGGCCGAGCATGGCGAAGAATTCGCCCTCGGCAATGTCGAGGGTAACGCCATCGACGGCTCGCACCGAACCGAAGTGGCGTGACACGTTGACGAAGCGGACGGCGGGCGCCATGGGGCTCAGGTCATCGAAAGGAAGCGGCCCGGATCAGGAGATCCGGGCCGCCGATGGATGCGGCGCTACTTGCCGAGGATGGCAATGTAGTCCTTGGCCCATTGCGAGTAGGGAACGCATTTGCCTTCCTGCTCGCATTGCGCCGTGGGCGTGCGCCAGAACCAGATCTGCTCGAAATTGTCGAAGCCGTTGGTGGCGCAGCCCCCGTCGGTCAGAAGCTCGTTGCCTTTGCAGGCGGCGGGCACCGACGGAACTGAACCGAACCAGGCGGCGAGATCGCCCTGGAGCTTGGTGTTGAGGGAATGCTCGAGCCACTTATAGGCGCAGTTCGGATTCTGCGCCTCGGCATGCATCATGGTCGTATCGGCCCAGCCCGTCGCTCCTTCGGCCGGAACGGTCGAGGCGATCGGCTTCTTCTCCGAACCGAGGAGGTTGACCTGGAACGGCCAGGACGATGAGGCGACCACGCCCTCGTTCTTGAAGTCATCGACCTGGACCATGGCGTCGTGCCAATAGCGGCCGACGAGTGCGCGCTGCGCCTGAAGCAGGGCCAGCACGGCGGCATATTGATCGGCGTTGAGCTCGTAAGGATTCTTGATGCCGAGCTCGGGCTTCGTCTTCATCAGATAGAGCGCGGCGTCGGCGACGTAGATCGGGCCGTCATAGGCCTGCACCCTGCCCTTGTTGGACTTGCCGTCGGGGAGGTTCTGCTCCTCGAACACGACCGACCAGCTCTTCGGCGCGTCCTTGAACACTTCGGTATTGTAGGCGAGCACGTTCGGGCCCCATTGGAACGGCACGCCGTAATGGACGCCGTCGACCGTGTGCCAGGGCGCATTCTGGAGCCGCTCGTCAACGGTCTTCCAGCTCGGGACCAAGTCGATATTGATCGGCTGGACCTTCTTGCCGGCGACGAGGCGGAGCGAGGCATCGCCCGAGGCGGTGACGAGGTCGAACCCGCCCTGGTTCATCAGCGTCACCATCTCGTCGGAAGTGGCGGCGGTCTTCACATTGACCTTACAGCCCGTGTCCTTCTCGAACTGAGTCACCCAGTCGTAATTCTTGTCGGTTTCGCCGCGCTCGATATAGCCCGGCCAGGCCACGATATTGACTTGCCCTTCGCCCTCGCCGACCGAGGTCGGCATCTCGGCGAAAGCCACGGCGCTGCCAAGGATCAGCAGCGGAACAACAGAGGCTGCAACATGGACGGAAGACTTCATTTGTTTGTCTCCTGAAACGCGCGACGCGCTGAACGGCCAATGCTCGGGGAATGATCTGGTTGGGACAGGTCGCAACACCCTCATTGAACCGTCATGAATTTAGTCGAGGACGGGGTTTAGCGCCATAAGAAAGCCAAGCAACGCATGCCCTTGGGCCCGCTTCGGACCGACAAATCAAAACCTTAACGCCGAGCCTCGCCCCCTTCCCGGAGAAGTCCGCGAGCGTCACTCCTTCAAGGCGAACGTCTCGACAAGCGCGGCGGCGGCCCGGTTGCCGCTTTCCACGCCTCCGTTCATGAAGCCGATGAAATCGCCGCTGGTCTGCTCTCCGGCGAACTGGACCCGGCCGCCAAGAGCGGGCTCGGAGGCGACATCCAGCATCGTGGTGTATTGCCCGACACCGGCGCTGGCGTAGCTGCCGAGCGTGAAAGGATAGTTGCCCCAGAAGAAGGACGCGACAGCGGCGGGATCGAGGCTTTCGGCCATCTTCGGCGACATCTTGGGAAGGTCGGCGCGGAAGGCCGCGAGCGCCGATTTTTCGTCGGTGAGGCCGGGCTTGACGCCGAGAAAATCGGTGATGAGGCCGGCGTCGCCCGGCTGATTGCGGCTCGAGTCCCACAAATTCTGAAAACCGAGATCGGAATAGAAGGTGCCGTTCGAGGGCGCGGGGAGCCCCGAGTCCGCACTCCGCCACACGCGCGAGGTGGTGCCTTGCAAGATCTTGGCGCTCTGCCCCATGCTCAGTCCCTTAATGCAATTCAATTTTTCCGGGGTGAGCTTCAGCCGTTTCAGCCCCTCGACCTGGCGGAGCTTGGTGAAAGGCAAAGCGAGGATCACGGCGTCGAAGCTTTCGGATTTCGCGCCGTCCGGCGCGGCGATGGCGAGCACGATCTTGCCGCCCTTCCGGTCGATCCCCGTCAGCGCGTGTCCGAGGCGCATGTCGGCCTTGTTCTCGAGCGCCGCGGTCAGGGCCTTGATGAGGGCGGACGAGCCGCCCTTGATGCGGAAGACCTCATCGCTTTCGCCGAAGACCTGAAACGGCACGCTGAGATCGGTGGTGATGAAGTCCACCATGTTGAGGCTCGACTGATCCTCCGTCAGCAGCCCGAATTCGATGTTGTAGGCCACGTCGAGCAGGTCGATGGCCCAGTCCTCGGCCTTGCCGCGGAACCGCTCCAAATAGGCCTTGAGGCTCATCCGGTCGAGCTTGCGCGCGTGCTTGGTCCAGTTATCGTCGTCATCGGTGAGCTTGTCGGCATCGGCGGCGATTTGCTCGGCGATCGGCGCGAAGGCGCCCGACTTCGTCGCCGGATCGACCATCTCCTTCGGCGTGTGAAACTTGCCGCCGAAAAAGTAGAGGTCCTCGCCCTCGCCTTCGGTGGCCAATTTCTGCATCTCGACACCAAGCTCGGCGCCGAGCGCCTGCAAATCCTCATGGTTGGTGTCGACAAACTCGCCGCCGAGCTCGCAGAACATGCCCTTATAGAAGTCGTAGACGGTGAATATGCGTCCGCCCCAACGGCTGCTGGCCTCGAACAGAACCGGTTTGACGCCCGCTTCCTGCAAGCGATAGGCCGCCGTCAACCCGGCGACGCCGCCGCCGACAATCGCGATCGACGGCGGCGCCTTGTCCTTGGCAATCGCGCGCCAATCGAGAACGGGAGACAACGCCGCAGCGCCGGCCGCGGCCGCCGAGAGCCGCAACAATCGCCGCCGGCTCAGCGCGGACGAACGCGGCAAGACAATGCCGCGCTCCTTGCAGGTAACGGCAAGCGCTTTCGTGACGGCGGCAAACAAAGGCGTGCGGGACATGGCGATCACCCAGCGTGATTGAGACCGACGAACGAACCGGAAGACGGAATTGTCCCCCGGCCATCAGTTTGTCACAATCTAAGTCCGGCCCAAAGCATTCATCCTCGTGCCGATGGGAAGACAATTGGCGAACACGCGCGGTTTGCGCCGGTCGCATGCACCCCAACTCGCGATTTTGTGATCGCTGCTCTATTTGCGCGAGGGCAAGAGACATGAAGCGGGCAGCAAGCGGCTCGTGACATCGCGCAGCGCAAAACTCGATTTCAGCCGGGCGACGCCCGGAAGGCGCGACAGTTGCTCCTTGTGGATGCGCTCGAAATCGGCGAGATCGCGCGCCATCACGGTGACGAGGTAGTCGTCCTCGCCCGACATCAGATGACAGGAGACCACGCAAGGCGCCTTGACCACGGCCTCCTCGAAGGCTTTCAGCAAATCCTCGTTCTGACTCTTGAGGCCGATCTGCACGATGACGGTGATGCTCAAGCCCAGCGCCTCGCGATTGATGCGCGCCTGATAGCCCTCGATCACGCCTTTCTCCTCGAGCGCGCGGATGCGGCGCGCGATCGCGGTGGCCGAAAGCGGGATGCGCTCGGCAAGCTCGACCTGGCTCAAACGGCCGTCCTCGAGCAAGGCGCTCAGGATCGCGCGATCCAGCGTATCCAATTCGATTTCTTTCATTTTTCCGCGTCTCTTCGCTATTGTGCGCAGAAATCTTGCGCAAATCTACGCTTTAGCACGATGGAACGCCAACATTCTTTTCGCCCTTTGAGGCATGCTTCGGCGAGGAAAAACAGACTTATCGAGCGGAGGAAAAAATGCGCATCGGCGTTCCGACAGAGATCAAGAGCAATGAGTTCCGCGTTGGGCTCGTGCCTGGCTCCGTGCGCGAGCTCGTGGCGCGCGGCCACGAAGTCGTGGTGCAGTCCGGCGCCGGCGCCGGCATCTTCGCCGACGACGCCACCTACGAGAAGGCCGGCGCCCGCATCCTTCCCACGGCCGAGGACGTGTTCGCCGCGGCCGAGATGATCGTCAAGGTCAAGGAGCCTCAGGCTGTCGAGTACAAGCGGCTGAAGCCCCACCAGATCCTCTTCACCTATCTTCATCTCGCGCCGGATCCGGAGCAGGCGCGCGGGCTGCTCGATTCGGGCGCGACCGCAATCGCCTACGAGACTGTGACCGACGCCAATGGCGGTTTGCCGCTGCTCGCGCCGATGAGCGAGGTCGCGGGCCGTCTTGCCATCGAAGCCGCCGCCATAGCGCTGCGCCGTCCGACCGGCGGTCGCGGCGTGCTGATGGGCGGCGTCCCCGGCGTTCGCCCGGCCAAGGTCGTGGTGCTCGGCGGCGGTGTCGTCGGCACGCATGCGGCGCGCATGGCGGTTGGCCTCGGCGCCGAAGTGTCGATCATCGACCGCTCGCTGCCCCGGCTGCGTCAGCTCGACGAACTGTTCGAGGGGCGCGTGCGGACGCTCGCCTCGACGCTCGACAGCATCGAGACCGAAGTCCTGAACGCCGATGTCGTCATCGGCGCGGTGCTGGTGGCCGGAGCCTCGGCGCCGAAGCTCGTGCGCCGGGACATGCTCAAGCAGATGAAGCGGGGCGCCGTGCTGGTTGACGTGTCGATCGACCAGGGCGGGTGTTTCGAGACCTCGCGGCCGACGACCCATGCCGATCCGACCTTCGAGGTTGACGGCATCATCCATTACTGCGTCGCCAACATGCCGGGCGCGGTTCCCGTGACCTCGGCGCAGGCGCTCAACAACGCGACGCTGCCCTTCATCATCAAGCTCGCCGATAACGGCTTGGCGGCGTTCGATCGCGATCCGCATCTCGCCGCAGGCCTCAATGTCCGCGACGGCAAGATCATGCATCACGCGGTCGCCACGTCTCTCGGCTTCGACCGGGGAGGGAAGCCGGGAAACGTACGCCTGGTCGCGGCTGAGTAGAGCGCGCGACCCGAAAGTTGCCTCAGGACGCATTCCCCCTCGCGTCCATCAGCCGGTCCGTTTTGGGAAGAAACGGACCGGCATTTTTTTGCCCGCGCGGCGCAGCCCTCGCTCACCTAGGGCAGCACCACCTGACCCTTGAAGGTGCCACCGGCGAGCGTGTCGGTGATGTTCTCGTACATATACGTGCCGCCGCCGCTCGCACCCGCGTATTTGCCCGTGCCGCCGGTGTACTTGTACTCGTATGCCTTGAGATGCGAACCCTCCTCCCAAGCGTCCGAGATCTTGTCGCCATCCTTGAAGGTGTAAGTGCAGGTGCCGCTGCCCTTCCAGCTCCCGTCCGGCATGTACTCATACTTGCCGACGCAATCCCCTGCCGATTTCGGCGCCGCGGGGTCGTTGGGAACGTTAATGCACCGGCCGGCAAAGTCGACGAGCTTGTGGCCCTTCTCAGGCTCGGTCTCGTCCCATTTGTCGTTGACGCAGGCCATGGTTGCGGCCTCGTCGATGGTCTGGCCGGCCTTTGCCGCGCCCATGCCAACCAGAACCGCCACGGAAACGGCCAATCCCAGCTTTGCGGATTTCATGGTCATCTCTTTCCTCCCTTGCCAAAGCCTGCCCGAGACTGGCAGCCCCTGACCCTTCGCCTGAAGTGTGTTACGGTATGTGACGGCGCCTGAGGCCCGCGCGGAAGCCTCTCCTCCCGGCGCCTGTGGAGCCGGTTCGTGACCGAAGCTGACCCCAAGTCTTGGAGCCAATCCGAGCAGGCGGCGGTCAAGGAGGAACTCGACCGCATCCTCAACAGCGGGCCTTTCCTGCAATCGCAGCGCCGCCGCCGCTTCCTGGAATACATTGTCAATGAAACGCTCGCCGGACGCGGCGACCGGCTAAAGGGCTACACGATCGGTGTCGCGGTCTTCGACCGGGGTGAGGCCTTCGATCCCAATCTCGACCCCATCGTGCGCATGGAGGCGGCACGGCTGCGCGACAGGCTGCGCGAATATTATGAGGGCGAAGGCAAAGACGATCCCGTTCGCATCGATCTACCGAAGGGCAGCTACGCGCCGCAGATCGCGTTCCGGTGCGAGGTCCCGACGAGCCTGGCCCTGGATCGAACTTCGTCTGTCGTTACGGCCGAGCGCCGTTCGCGCCAGATGACCTGGGCGCCGGCGCTTGCTGCTCTGCCGCTCCTGCTTGCCGCTTTCGGCGCGTGGATGTGGTGGACATCCCCCACGCCAGTCGCAGAGAAAGCGTCGATCGCGGTCCTCCCCTTCACCAATCTGAGCGGCGATCCCGAACAGGACTATTTCAGCGATGGCCTGACCGAGGACATCCTGACAGAGCTATCGCGGGCGCGCGATCTCCGCGTCATCGCGCGCAACACCACCTTCCAATACAAGGGGAAGGCGGTGGACGTGGGCAAGCTCGGACAAGAGCTCAACGTGCGCTACGTGCTCGAAGGCAGCGCAAGGCGAAGCGGCGACAGCCTCCGGGTCTCGGCGCAGCTCATCGACACGGAGACCGGCGCCCATATCTGGGCCGAGCGGTACGATCGCGAGATGGCCGACGTGCTGCTCGTGCAGGATGAGATCGTGAATCAGATCGTCGCCAAGATCGCCGGCTCCTACGGCGCCATCGAGCGCAACGATGCCAAGGCGGCCTTGCGCAAAAGCCCCGACGAGGTCGAGGCCTATGACCTTGTCTTACACGCGCGCGCCATCATGCAGTGGGACTGGACCCCGGAAAACTTCGCCGCGGCGCGTGCGACATTGAACCAGGCTATCGCTCTCGATCCGTCGAACCCGAAAGCGCGGCGCGAGCTTGCCTGGCTTGCCGTGGTCGGCTGGGCCTTCCGCCTCGACGACAACCCTGTGCCGCCGGAGGAGATCACCGCGCAAGCGGCGAAGGCCGTCGCGCTTGACCCGGCCGACGCACGCGCCCGCATGGTCGCCGCGTCGGCCTATTTTTTCACCAAGCAGCTCGACCGCTTCGCGCATGAGGCGGGCGAGGCCCTGGCGCGCGCGCCCTATGACGCGGAGATCATGGCGGTGCTCGCCTGTATGCTCTCGGCATCGGGGGACCGCGAGCGCGGCGTGGCCTTGGCAAGAAACGCGCGCGCGCTCAACGCTGATGCGTCAATCGGTTGGTACCATTCGACGATCTACACGGCCGACTATTTGAATGGCGACTATGCTCACGCGCTTGAGGTGGCGCAGCAGAATTTCGATCAGGAAATGTTCTACGCCCACCTTGAGATCATTCCGATCTACGGCCAGCTCGGCCGCGAGGATGACGCGCGCGCAGCCTGGCGCAGCCTGCAGCAATTATATCCGGGGGCGTCGGCTTCGACCTTTGCCGATTGGTGGCGCTTCTGGAACATGCATGACGACGAGATTGCGAAGTTGATGGATGGGGTCTCCAAGTCCGGCGTTCTCGATAGGGAGACGAAGCCCAGCCAGTAATTGATTGCGATTCGACTCAATGGCTATTTCAGGCTGGGGAAATTGAACTCGGAGCCGCTCCGGATGCCGGACGGCCAGCGCGCGGTCACGGTTTTGAGCCTGGTGTAGAAGCGCACGCCTTCCGGGCCGTAAACCGAATGATCGCCGAACAGCGAGCGCTTCCAACCGCCGAAGGAGTGATAGGCGACGGGAACCGGGATCGGCACGTTGATGCCGACCATGCCGACCTCGATGGAAGAGGCGAAGTCGCGCGCGGTGTCGCCGTCGCGGGTGAAGATGGCGGTGCCGTTGCCGTATTCGTGGCTGTTGACGAGATCGGTGGCCTCGCGGTAGCTGCCGGCGCGCACGACGCAAAGGACGGGCCCGAAGATTTCGGTCTTGTAGATCGTCATGTCCTTGGTAACGCGATCGAACAGCGTCCCGCCGAGGAAGTAGCCGCGCTCGTAGCCTTGCAGCTCGAGCCCGCGCCCGTCGACCACGAGCTCGGCGCCTTCCTTGACGCCTTGGGCGATGAGATCGGAGATGCGCCGCTTCGCCTCGGCCGTGATCACCGGTCCCATCTCTGAGTCGGGATCGGTCGCGGGGCCGACCTTCAAGGCGTGGATCCGAGGCGCGAGCGAAGCGACAAGCCGGTCCGCCGTCTTCTCGCCGACGGGGACGGCGACGGAGATCGCCATGCAGCGCTCCCCGGCCGAGCCGAAGCCGGCTCCCATCAGGGCGTCGGCGGCCTGGTCCATGTCGGCGTCGGGCATGACGATCATATGGTTCTTGGCGCCGCCCAGCGCCTGCACGCGCTTGCCCGAGGCGGCGCCGCGCCGGTAGACATGCTCGGCGACGGGCGTCGAGCCGACGAAGCTCACAGCCTTGATGTCGGGATGGTCGAGGATGGCATCGACCGCCTCTCGGTCGCCGTGAACGACGTTGAGCACGCCGGGCGGGAAGCCCGCTTCCTGGAACAGCTCCCAGATCAGCATCGAGGGCGAGGGATCGCGCTCGGACGGCTTCAGCACGAAAGTATTGCCGCAGGCGATCGCGACCGGATACATCCACATCGGCACCATGGCCGGAAAGTTGAACGGCGTGATGCCGGCGACGACGCCGAGCGGCTGGCGGTCCGACCAGGTGTCGATTTCGGGACCGACATTGCGGCTGTACTCACCCTTGAGCAAATGCGGGATGCCGCAGGCGAAATCGACCACGTCGATGCCGCGGGCGAGTTCGCCCAGCGCATCTTCGTGGGTCTTGCCGTGCTCGCGCGAGATCAGCCGCGCGATCTCATCGGCGTGCCGGTCGAGCAACTCCTTGAACTTGAACATGAATTTCATGCGCTTGAGCGGCGGGGTGGCGCCCCAGGCGGGAGCCGCCTCCTTCGCCGCGGCGACTGCCGCGTTCACCTCCTCGGCGGTCGAGAGCGGGAGCGTTGCGACCTGCTCGCCGGTCGCGGGGTTGAACACCGGCGCGACGCGCCGCGACGCCGAGGTGAGTCTGCGGCCGCCGATCGCATTCTGGATGGTTTCCATGGCGCGCATCGTCTCAGTCCGCCGTCTTCAAGACGTTCGCGAAGATATCGATCATCTGATCGATCTCCTTCTTTTCGATGATGAGCGGCGGCGAGAGCGCGATGATGTCGCCGGTCGCGCGCACGAGGAGCCCGCGCTCGAAGGCGGCGACGAAGCGGTTGTGCGCGCGCTTCATCGGCTCGCCGGGAACGGGGTCGAACTCGACCGCGCCGATCAGCCCGATATTGCGGATGTCGATGATTTGGGGCAGGCCCTTGAGCGAGTGCATCGCCTCTTCCCAGTAGGGCGCGAGCTCGGCCGCGCGGGTGAGCAGCCCCTCCTCCTTGTACACTTCGAGCGTGGCGATCGAGGCGGCGCAGGCGACCGGGTGGCCCGAATAGGTATAGCCGTGGAAGAAGTCGATCATCTCCTCCGGCCCGTGCATGAAGGCGTCGTGCACCTTGCCCTTCACGAACACCGCGCCCATCGGGATGGTGCCGTTGGTGACGCCTTTCGCCGTGGTGATGATGTCGGGCGAGACGCCGAAATAGTCGGCGCCGAAGGGCGTGCCGAGGCGGCCGAAGGCGGTGATGACTTCGTCGAAGATGAGCAGGATGTCGTGCTTGGCGCAAGTTTCGGCGAGCCGCTTGAGATAGCCCTTGGGCGGGATCAAGACGCCGGTCGAGCAGGCCACGGGCTCGACGATGACGGCGGCGATGGTCGAGGCGTCGTGCAGGGCGACTAGGCGCTCAAGGTCGTCGGCGAACTCGGCGCCGTGCTCCGGCTCGCCTCGACTGAAGGCGTTGCGGGCGAGATCGTGGGTGTGGCGGATGTGATCGACGCCGGACAGAAGCGTGCCGAACATCTTGCGGTTGTTGAGGATGCCGCCGACGGACGTGCCGCCGAAATTGACGCCGTGATAGCCGCGCTCGCGGCCGATCAGCCGCGTCTTGGTGGCGTTGCCCTTGGCGCGATGATAGGCGAGCGCGATCTTGAGCGCGGTCTCGACCGATTCGGAGCCCGAGTTGGTGAAGAACACATGGTCGAAACCCGGCGGCGCGACATTGACCAGCTTCGAAGCGCATTCGAAGGCGCGCGGGTGACCCATCTGGAAGCTGCCGGCGAAATCGAGCTCGCCGACCTGGCGGCGCACCGCCTCGACGATCTTCGGCCGGCAATGGCCGGCATTGACGCACCACAGGCCCGAGGTGCCGTCCATCACGCGGCGCCCATCGGCGGCGGTGTAATACATGCCTTCGGCGCTCACGAGCAGGCGCGGCGCCTTCTTGTATTGCCGGTTCGCCGTGAACGGCATCCAGAAGGCTTCGAGGTCGTTCGTGGCGAGCTTCGCGTTCATGTCGGTCCTAGATCCGTGATGGCCAAATTCAGAAAGACTCTAAGCCGACCGGGCCACGGCTTCGGTGAGGCTCGCCTCGAAGATATCCATGCCTTCGCGCACGATGGCGTCGCTCGCTGTTAGCGGCACGAGGAAACGAATGACGTTGCCGTAGGTGCCGCAGGATAACAGAATGAGCCCGTTGGCGTTGGCGACCTTCATCAAGGCTTGCGTCAGCTGCGGCGCGGGCTCGCCGCTCCCGACATCCTTGACCAGCTCGACCGCGCACATGGCGCCGAGCCCGCGCACATCGCCGATGCAATTCAGGTTGGAGCGGTCCTTGATCTGGGTGCAGCGGTCGAGAATGATCTTGCCGATGACATTGGCGCGGTCGCAGAGTCCCTCCTCAGCGATCGCGTCGAGCACGGCGTGGGCCGCGGCGCAGGCGACCGGGTTGCCGGCATAGGTGCCGCCGAGACCGCCCGGGTTCGATGCGTCCATCACATCGGCGCGGCCGGTGATGGCCGAGAGCGGAAACCCGCCGGCCAGGCCTTTCGCCATGGTCACGACATCGGCCTTCACGCCCGAATGTTCGAGCCCGAACATCCTGCCCGTGCGCGCGAAGCCGGTCTGAATCTCGTCGGCGATCAGAACGATGCCGTGCTCGTCGCAAAGTTCCCGAAGTTGGCGCAGGAAGCCGTACGGCGCGATGTAGAAGCCGCCCTCGCCCTGCACCGGCTCGATGATGATGGCGGCGATGCTGGAAGGATCGGCGGTGTACTTGAACAGAGCATGCAGGGCGGCCAGGCTCTCCTCGCTGCTAACCCCATGATAAACATTGGGAAAGGCGACATTATAGACGTCGGCGGGGAACGGGCCGAAGCCCTTCTTGTAAGGGACGACCTTGCCCGTGAGCGCCATGCCCATGAGGGTGCGGCCGTGGAAACCGCCGCTGAAGGAGACGATCCCGGGGCGGCCGGTAAAGGCGCGTGCGACCTTGACCGCGTTCTCGACCGCTTCCGCGCCGGTCGAGACCAGCATCGTCTTGGCGGGACCGGCGACGGGCGCAATCGCGTTCAGCCGCTCGGCGAGGCGCACGTAGGATTCGTAGGGCGTGACCTGGAAGCAGACATGGCTGAACGCCTTGAGCTGCTCCTCGACCGCGGCGACGATTTTGGGATGCTGATGCCCGGTATTGACCACGGCGATGCCGGAGCCGAAATCGATGAAGCGCCTGCCCTCCTCGTCCCAGATCTCGGCGTTCTTGGCGCGCTTGGCGTAGATCGCGCTCGCGTGGCTCACGCCGCGGGCGATGGCCGCCATTCTTCGTTCATGCAAATCGGCAGATGTCGACATGGGAGACCTTGCATTCTTTCCTTCCCGCGAGCGCGCCCGACGGATTCGGGCCGTGCCGTCAGGACTGCAGCACGATAGGACTCGACCCGGCCCAGCTGACCCAGACCTTCTCGCCCCAGGTAAAGTTGTCCTGATCCCAGCGCGAGCGATTGGGACGCGAGATCCGGATCAAGCGACCGTTGGCGAGGAGGACGTGGAAGATCGAGATGTCGCCGAGATAGGAGATCTCCTTGATCTCGCCTCTGGCGACATTGTGCGCGGCGGGGCATTCGGGCACTTCGGGCGGCGTATCGGCATCCTTGTGCAGCGTCATTTTCTCGGGTCGGATCGCCACCCAGGCCTGCGACTTGGCCTTGCCGGGGACGGAGTGCGGTACGTGCACGCGATGCGGATCGAGCTCGGGACAGGCGACAATGGCCTCGTTGGCCTTGTCCTCGAGCAGCATGCCCTCGAACATGTTCACCGAGCCGATGAAATCGGCGACAAAGCGCGAGGCGGGAAACTCGTAAAGATCGGACGGCGTGCCGAGCTGGGCGATCGAGCCCTTGTTCATGACGGCGATGCGCGAAGCGATCGCCAGCGCCTCGTCCTGGTCATGCGTCACCATGATGAAGGTGATCCCGACCTTTTGCTGGAGCTGCGACAGCTCGAAGCGCATGGCCTCGCGCAACTTGGCGTCGAGCGCCGAAAGCGGCTCATCGAGCAGCAGAACTTTGGGTTTCTTCACGAGCGCGCGCGCGAGCGCCACGCGCTGGCGCTGGCCGCCCGACAACTGATCGGGCATGCGCTCGGCCAGGTGGTCCAGTTGCACGAGCTCGAGCGCTTCTTGCACACGCTTGTTGCGCTCCTCCTGCGGCACGCGGTCGATCTTGAGGCCGTAGGCGACGTTGTCGGCGACCGACATGTGCGGGAACACGGCATAAGACTGGAACACCATGTTGACGGCGCGCTTGTTGGGCGGAATGTCGCTCATGTCCAGCCCGTCGATATAGATGTGGCCTTCGGTCGGCACTTCGAGGCCGGCCAGCATGCGCAGCAACGTGCTCTTGCCGCAGCCGGAAGGCCCGAGTAGCGCGAAGAACTCTCCCGGCTCGATATCGAGGCTGACATTATCCACGGCGACGGTCGAACCCCATCGCTTGGTGATGTCGCGGAAGCTGATGATGGGCTTGACGGCGGCCTTGTCGCTCGCGGCTGACGCTCGATTCATGACACTCATCCCTTCGGCTTCTTCTGCGCCCGGCTCTGCATCACCATCATGACGATCATGAGCACGATCGTGAGGATGATAAGCATGGTCGAGGCGGCATTCACTTCCGGCGTCACCGAGAAACGGAGCATCGAATAGACCTTCACCGGGAAGGTGATGGTGTCGGGCCCCGAGGTGAAGAACGTGATGACGAAATCGTCGAGCGACAGGGTGAAGGCAAGCAGGGCGCCCGCGATCAGGGCCGGCTTCATGTGCGGTAGCAGCACGTCGCGGAAGGCTTGCCAGTCGTTGGCCCCGAGGTCGCGCGCCGCTTCCTCCTGCTCCTTGTTGAAGCTCGCAAGGCGCGCGCCGACGACAAGCGCGACGAAGGGGAAGCAGAACGAGACATGGGCGATGATGATGGAGCCGAGATTGAGCGGCCAAAACAGATTGTTGGGCCAGGGCAGGACGCGGGTGAAGAACAAGAGCATGGCGACGCCCATGCAGATTTCCGGCACGACCAGCGGCAGGGTGAAGGCGCCTTCCACGGCGACCTTGCCCGGGAAGCGGTAACGCCATAGCAGCACGGCGGCCAGAGCGCCGATAGCGAGCGAAATGAGCGTGGCGACGGCGGCGATGGTCAGCGAATTGGCGAAGGCCGTGAGCAGACTGTCGTTGCTGAACAGCTTCTCATAATATTTGAGGGTAAAGCCGCGCCACACGGTGGTGCGCTTCGAATCGTTGAAGCTGAAGGCGATCAGGGCGACGAGCGGCGCGTAAAGGAAGAAGAAGACGCCGAACAGCCAGGCGCGCATCTGCCACCGGCGATTATATTCGAGAGGGGCGCGACGCTCGGCCATGTCTAGATTCCGTGCTCGTGGGAGGCGGCGGGTTTGCCGCGGCTGAAATAGGCACGCGCCGCGATGGCCCCGAAGGTCGCGTACATCAAGAGGAAGGAGAGCGCGGCGCCGAATGGCCAGTCGTTGGCTTTCTTGAACTGGCGCTCGATGACATTGGCGATCATCTGGCTGTCGGGTCCGCCGAGGAGATCGGGGGTGAGATAGGCGCCGAGCGCCGGAACGAAGGTGATGATGATGCCGGAGATGATGCCGGGCATCGCCAGCGGGATCACGATCGAGAACATGGTGCGGAAATGGCCCGCGCCGAGGTCGAGGCTCGCCTCGATCAGCGATTTGTCGAGCCGGTCGAGCGCGGCGTAGAGCGGCAGCACCATGAAGGGCAGATGGACGTAGACCAGGCCGACGACGACGGCGAAATTGTTGTAGAGGAGCTGGAGCGGCGTGAACTCGCCGAGCGGCTGCAAGCCGACCAGCGTCATCAGCCAGCTCGACTGGTTCCACAGCCATTCGAGAGTGAAATTGGCATAGCCCTCGGTGCGCAGCACCGACATCAGCGCGTAGGTGCGGATCAGCAGGTTGGTCCAGAACGGAAGCATGATGAGGAGCAGCATCCACGGCCGCCAGCGCTCGCTCGCAAAGACGATGGAGAGCGCCACGGGGAAGCCGATGATAAGGCAGAGCAGCGTGGTGAGGCCCGCCACGAAAATCGACTTGGCGAAGATGCCGAGATAGAGCGGCTGAAGCGCCCGCGCATAATTGGCGAAGGTGCCGCTGATATCGATCTCGGTCAGGCTGACATTCTGGCCGAAACTATAGGCCCAGACGATCGCCAGCGGGGCGAGGAAGAAGGCGACCACCCAGACGATGGGCGGCAGTGCCGTCGCCAAGAAGGCAAGCCGGCGCTCCTGCGTTTGGGTGGCCATGCCGGTGTCTCCTCTCGCCCCGCTAGATCATCCCTTTTCCGCCGGGCTACGACGCGCGGAGCCGCGTCATGGCCTCATCGAGCAGACGCGAGAATTCCGGCCCGAGATAGTTCGGATACTCGCACTTGGCCATGACATCAGCCGGCGGGAAGATCACCGGATTGTTGCGATAATCCTCCGGCATCAGCGCGACGGCGGCGGCGTTCGGCGACGGGTAGAGGATCGTCTTGGTGATCTCGGCCCCGACCTCCGGTTCGAAGATGAAGTTGATGAATTTGAGGGCGTTCTCCGGATGCGGCGCGCCTTTGGGAATGGCGAGCGTATCCTGCTGCCTCATCGCGCCTTCCTGCGGCACGACGAAGGAGATGTCGTCGTCCTCCTTCATGATCTGGGCAATGTCGCCGTTATACTCCATCACGACGTCAACCTCGCCCGACAGCAGAAGATCCTGGCCGTTATCCTCGTGGAAGGACTTGATGTTCGGCTTCTGCTTGGTCAGCATCGCTTCGGCCTGCTTCAGCAACTCGGGCGAGGCGTCGTTCAGGGAGTGGCCGAGATATTTGAAGCAGTTGCGGAACAGCTCGCTCGCGTCGGACATCACGGCGATGCGGCCCTTATAGACGTCGGAGTCGAACAGCCACTTCCAGCTATTGGGGACTTCCTTGACCTTCGATTTGCGATAGCCGATGCCGATGACGAGCCAGGTATAGGGCAGGCTGTATTTGCGGCCCGGATCGAACGGCGCGTCGGTCATGAACTCCGGCGCGATGTTCTTGATGTTCGGGATCTTGGCGTGGTCGAGCGGCTCGAGCAGGTCGGCCTGAATCATGCGCTCGACGAACTCGCTGCCCGGAACGATGACGTCGTAACCGGGATTCCCTGCGCGCAACTTGGCGAACAATT
>JBFWTF010000005.1:0-30901 GCA_050247995.1 Methyloceanibacter sp.
CCGAGGCGCTCGACAACACCATCGAAATCGCGCGCCGCTGCGCCTACCGGCCGCTCGAGCGCCAGCCGATCCTGCCGCCGTTCTTGACCGGGGAAGCGGCGCCGGAGCAGCGCACCCTGACCGAAGCGGCCGAGCTCAGGCGCCAGGCCGAACACGGTTTGAGGGAACGGATCGCCCAGCATGGCGTGGCGCCGGGCTTTGACGAGGGCGCCTATGCGGAGCGCCTCGCCTTCGAGCTCGATGTCATCACCCGCATGAACTATCAGGGCTACTTTCTCATCGTCGCCGATTTCATCAAATGGGCGAAGTCGCAAAGTATCCCGGTCGGGCCCGGGCGCGGTTCGGGCGCGGGCTCGCTCGTCGCCTATGCGCTCACCATCACCGATCTCGACCCGATCCGCTTCGGCCTGCTGTTCGAACGCTTCTTGAACCCCGAGCGCGTGTCGATGCCCGATTTCGACATCGACTTCTGCCAGGACCGGCGCGACGAGGTGATCGCCTATGTGCGCGAGCGCTACGGCGCGCACCGCGTCGCCCACATCATCACCTTCGGCAAGCTCCAGGCCCGCGCCGTGCTGCGCGACGTCGGCCGCGTGTTGCAGATGCCTTACGGGCAGGTTGACCGGCTGTGCAAGCTCGTGCCGATGAACCCGGCCAATCCCGTCACCCTGGCTCAGGCCATCGCGGCCGAGCCCAGACTC
Organism: Methyloceanibacter sp.; assembly: GCA_050247995.1. Classification (GTDB taxonomy): domain Bacteria; phylum Pseudomonadota; class Alphaproteobacteria; order Rhizobiales; family Methyloligellaceae; genus Methyloceanibacter. Next base: position 702 of record JBFWTF010000005.1, read on the forward strand.
CAGGAGGCGCGCGACGCCGAACCGATCGTGGCCAAGCTGCTCGATATCGGCCAGCGCCTCGAAGGTCTCTATCGCCATGCCTCGACCCACGCCGCGGGCGTCGTCATCGCCGACCGTCCCCTGATCGACCTCGTGCCGCTCTATCGCGACGCCCGCGCGCAGTTGCCCGCGACCCAGTTCAGCATGAAATGGGCCGAGGCCGCTGGACTGGTGAAGTTCGATTTCCTCGGCCTCAAGACGCTGACCGTGATCGAGACCGCGCGCAAGCTGATCGCGCGGCGCGGCATCGCCGTCGACCCGGCCACCCTCCCGCTCGACGACGCTGCGTCCTATGCGCTGATGCAAAAGGGCGACACGGTCGGCGTGTTCCAGCTCGAAGGTCAGGGCATGCGCGATGCGCTGCGCAAGCTGAGGCCCGACCGCTTCGAGGACGTCATCGCCATCGTGGCGCTCTACCGGCCGGGTCCGATGGACAACATCGATTCCTACGTGAACCGGAAGCACGGGCGCGAAGGCATCGAAACGCTGCATCCCACCATCGAACCGATCCTGAAGGAGACCTACGGCGTCATCATCTACCAGGAACAGGTGATGCAGATCGCGCAGGTGCTCTCGGGCTTCTCCCTCGGCGAGGCCGATCTCTTGCGCCGCGCCATGGGCAAGAAGATCAAGAAGGAGATGGCGGCGCAGAAATCCCGCTTCGTCGACGGCGCGGTCACGAACGGGGTCGATCGCGCCCGCGCCGAATATATCTTCGAGCTCGTGGCGAAATTCGCCGGCTACGGCTTCAACAAGTCGCATGCCGCGGCTTACGCCTTGATCGCCTTCCAGACGGCCTATCTCAAGGCCAACTACCCCAGCGAATTCCTCGCCGCCTCGATGACCCTCGACATGGGCAACGCCGACAAGTTGAGCAGCTTCGCCCAAGAGGCGCGGCGTCTCGGCATGACGATCGAGCCGCCCTCGATCAACCGTTCGGACGTGGATTTCCTGCCGAGCGAAAGCGCGATCCGCTATTCGCTCGCGGCGCTGAAGAATGTCGGCCGCCAGGCGGTCGTGCATCTCGTCGAGGAGCGCAGCAGCAACGGACCTTTCCGCGACGTGTCCGATTTCGCCCGCCGCATCAACCCGCGCTCCCTCAACAAGCGCGCCTTGGAGACGCTCGCCGCCGCGGGCGCCCTCGATGACCTTGGTATCGACCGCGCCACCGCCTTCGCCAATGTCGACCGCATCATCGCCGAGGGCAACCGCTCGCTCGAAACGGCTGCGGAGGGCCAGGACGACCTCTTTTCGGGCGGAGCGGGGACGAACGCGCCGCCGCCGATCGACCTCCGTGCCGCCAAGCCCTGGGTTCCGACCGATAAGCTCTCGCGCGAGTTCGAGGCCGTCGGCTTCTTCCTCACCGGCCATCCCCTCGACGACTACAAGGAGCTGCTCGAGGCGCTGGGCGTCGAGACCTGGATCGATTTCGCCGCCAAGGCACGGGCGCGCCGTATCGTCGGGACCCTTGCCGGCACGGTGCTTCACTCCCGCGAGCGGAAGGGCAAGACCGGCAATCCTTATGCCTTCGTCGTCTTCTCCGACCCGACCGGCCAGTTCGAGGCGGTGGTCTTCTCCGAGGCGCTCACCGCCTCGCGCCCTCTGCTCGAGCCCGGCAACCCGGTTCTTCTCGATGTCGAGGCCGAAGCCGACGGCGAAACCGTCAAGGTGAGGGTGCAGCGGCTCACCTCGCTCGACCGCGCCGCCGAAGCGCGCCGTGACGGCATGAAGATCTATGTCGAGGACGCGCGCGCGCTGAAACCCCTCGCCGAGCAGGTCGGGCCGGCAGGCGGCGAGGGCCAGTTCCGCCTCGTCCTCCGCCTCGACGATCTCTCGAGCGAGGTCGAGTTCGTCATGCCGCAGGGCATCAACTCGACCCCGAAGCAGAGAAGCGCGCTGAAGCTCGTGGAAGGAGTCGCGGCGATCAGCGCCCTTTAAGGCCGCTCAGGAGGCCAAAGGGCGCCCGCCCGGGCCTTGCCAAGGCGGAACGCGCTCCCTATAAACCGCCTCATCTCACACGCGGGATGCGTCGCCTGGGCTTCTCGCCCTTGCGCTCGCTCCGGTGACAGGCTGCTCAAGCCTGTCTTCCTATCCCGCGGCGGCCGAACCGGAAAAAGGAGTTCGCAGTCCCATGGCACTGCCCAATGTCACTATGCGCCAGCTGCTCGAGGCCGGCGTTCATTTCGGTCATCAGACCCATCGCTGGAACCCGAAGATGGCCCCGTTCATCTACGGCTCCCGCAACAACATTCACATCATCGACCTCACCCAGACCGTGCCGCTGCTCCACCAGGCGCTGCTGACGGTCTCCGACGTCGTCGCCAAGGGCGGCCGTGTCCTCTTCGTCGGCACCAAGCGCCAGGCCTCCGAGGCCGTGGCCGATGCCGCCAAATCCTGTGCCCAGTATTTCGTCAATCACCGCTGGCTCGGCGGCACGCTGACCAATTGGCGCACCATCTCCAACTCGATCAAGCGGCTCAAGTCGCTCGAGGAGATGCTGCAAGGCGAAGTCCACGGCCTCACCAAGAAGGAGCAGCTCCAGCTCACTCGCGAGAAGGAGAAGCTCGAGCGGTCGCTCGGCGGCATCAAGGACATGGGGGCGCTTCCCGACCTCATGTTCGTCATCGACACCAACAAGGAATCGATCGCCATCGCCGAGGCGCGCAAGCTGAATATGCCGGTGGTCGCGGTGGTGGATTCCAATTGCGATCCCGACGGCATCAGCCATCCCATTCCCGGCAATGACGACGCCGGCCGCGCCATCACGCTTTATTGCGACCTGATCGCGCGCGCGGCGATCGACGGCATCGAGCGGGCGCAAGGCGCGCTCGGCGCCGATCTCGGCGCCGCCGAGGAGCCGACCAGCGAGGAAGCGCTCGAAGACGAAGGCGAGGGCGAGGCGCCGGGCCGCAAGGCCGATCAGCGTCCGCGCAAGAAGCCGGAGCGCAGCGAAGCGAGAGGCGCGCCGCGTGGCAAGTCCGACGGCAAGAAGCCCGGCCGGAAGCCCAAGGCGGCGGCGCCGAAAGAGGCTCAGCAAGACTGAGCGGCGCAAGCGCTCGCGCATCCGGCGCGAGCAAAGAACGACAGAGGCGAGAAATGGCGAATATTACCGCAGCCACGGTGAAGGACCTGCGCGACAAGACCGGCGCGGGCATGATGGATTGCAAGGCGGCGCTCACCGAGACGGGCGGCGACATGGAGGCGGCTGTCGATTGGCTCAGAGCCAAGGGCCTGGCCAAGGCGGCCAAGAAGGCCGGCCGCGTCGCCGCCGAAGGGCTGATCGGGCTTGCCGCCGACCCGCGCCAAGCGGCCCTGGTCGAAGTCAACTCGGAAACCGATTTCGTGGCCCGCAACGCCACCTTCCAGGACATGGCTTCCGCGATCGCCAAGACCGCGATCGGCGCCAAGGGCGACCTCGACAAGCTGATGAACGCGAAGTTCCCCGGCGGCGAGGCGTCCGTGGCCGACACCATCAAGGAGATGGTCGGCACCATCGGCGAGAACATGACGCTCCGCCGCACCGCCTTCCTCTCGGTCAAGGACGGCGCCGTGGCGAGCTACATGCACAACACCATGGCGCCGGGGCTCGGCAAGATCGGTGTCATCGTCGCGCTCGAATCCAAGGGCGATGCGGCCAAGCTTGCCGCGTTCGGCAAGCAGCTTGCCATGCACATCGCCGCGGCCAATCCGCAAGCGGTTGACGTCGAGAGCCTCGACAAGGACGTGATCGCGCGCGAGCGCGCCGTCTTGACCGAGCAGGCCAAGGAATCGGGCAAGCCCGCGCCGGTCATCGAGAAGATGGTGGACGGGCGCTTGCGCAAATTCTACGAGGACGTGGTCCTACTGGCGCAGGCCTTCGTTCACGATCCGGAGACGAAGGTCGCGAATGCCGTGACCGACGCCGAAAAAGCGGCCGGCGCGCCGATCAAGATCACCGGCTTCTATCGTTTCGCGCTCGGCGAAGGCATCGAGCGCGGCGACGACGAGGCGGCATAGGATGGGCAAGCGCTAGCGCGCCCCCGGGCGTGAGACGACACGAGCTCCACGCTGAGGCGGGAGGAAGGTTGATGGCAGGAAAGGCTGCGGCCAAGAACCTTCGCTATCGCCGGGTTCTGCTCAAGCTTTCGGGCGAGGCCCTTGCCGGCGACAAGGGTTACGGCATCGATCTCGACGTGCTCGTCCCGATCGCGCGCGACATCGCCGCTGCCGTCGCTTCCGGCGCGGAGATCTGCCTCGTCGTCGGCGGCGGCAACATCTATCGCGGCTTGATGGCGTCGGAGAGCGGGATGGACCGTGCCCGCGCCGACTATATGGGCATGCTCGCCACGGTCATGAACGGCCTTGCGCTTCAGACCGCGCTCGACCGCCAAGGCGTGACGGCGCGGGTCCTGTCCGCCATTCCGATGCCGACCGTGTGCGAGGCCTATATCCGCGACAAGGCGCTCGATCATCTTGCCAAGGGCAGGGTGGTGATCTTCGCCGGCGGCACGGGCAACCCCTATTTCACCACGGACACGGCCGCGGCGCTGAGAGCCGCGGAGATGGGCTGTGACGCCCTCCTCAAGGCGACCCAGGTGGACGGCGTCTATAGCGCCGACCCGCGCAAGGACCCCAAAGCGCGGCGCTACGACCGGCTTTCCTTTGACGACGTTCTCAAGCAAGATTTGCGCATCATGGACGGGGCCGCGATCGCCCTTGCCCGGGACAACCGGATTCCGATAATTGTGTTTGCTATCAAAAGCCAAGGCGGCTTGCTTTCGATCTTGAAAGGGAAGGGCGCTTCGACCACGATCGATGGCGGAGGGGCCTAGGCAAGGACATGGGCGAACGCGCGAAGGCCGGTCGGCCGATGCCGGGTTGAGGGCAGGGGAGCCGCATGATCCAATTCGACCTCAAGGAAATCGAACGCCGCATGCGCGGCGCGCTTGGCGTGCTCAAGCAGGAATTCGGCGGCCTGCGGACCGGCCGCGCCAGTGCCGGCCTGCTCGATCCCATCACCGTGACCGCCTATGGCAACGCCATGCCGCTCAATCAGCTCGCCACCATCAACGTCCCGGAGCCGCGCCTCATCACCGTGCAGGTCTGGGACCGCAGCCAGGTCGGCGCCGTCGAGCGGGCCATCCGGGAATCCAATCTGGGGCTCAACCCCGTGGTCGAGGGCCAGCTCTTGCGGCTCCCTATTCCGGAGTTGAACCAGGAGCGGCGCCAGGAGATCGCCAAGGTCGCCCACAAATACGCCGAGCAGGCGCGGGTGGCGGTGCGCAATGTGCGCCGCGACGGCATGGAGCACCTGAAGCGCGCGGAGAAAGAGCACGAGATGGGCAAGGACGAGCACCACACGCTTTCGACCAAGGTGCAGGAATTGACCGATAAGATCATCAAGGAAATCGATGAGGCCCTTGCGAGCAAGGAAGCCGAAATCATGCAGGTCTAGTCAGGCAGGGCCTTAACCGGTATGGCGTTTCCCCACATGTGGAGCAGCCGAACGTGACACTCGCGGCCGACGACGTTGCTTGCCAGGGGGCCGGAGGATCGTCCGTGCGCCACGTTGCGATCATCATGGACGGCAACGGACGCTGGGCCGCGGAGCGGGGACTGCCACGCGTCGAAGGCCATCGCAAGGGCGTCGAGAGCGTGAGGCGCACCGTCGAGGCCGCGATCGACCTCGGCATCGCCCATCTCACCCTGTTCAGTTTCTCGTCGGAGAATTGGACGCGTCCCAAGCAGGAGATCACCGACCTGTTCGGCTTGCTGCGCCGTTTCATCCGCCGCGACCTCGCCGATCTCCACAAGAACGGCGTGCGGATTCGCGTGATCGGCACTCGTGCCGGTCTCGAGGGCGATCTTCTCCGCCTGATCGACGACGCCGTCGAACTGACCAAGAACAACACCGCGCTCAATTTGACCGTCGCCTTCAATTACGGCGCCCGCGACGAGATCGTCCGCGCCGCGCGCCGCATCGCCGAGGCCGCCGCCAACGGCTCGCTCGATCCTTCCGAGGTGACCGAGGAGCGTTTCGCATCCTTCCTCGACACCGCCGGCATCCCCGACCCCGATCTCCTCATCCGCACGAGCGGCGAGCTCCGCCTGTCGAACTTTCTTCTCTGGCAGCTTGCCTATGCCGAGTTCGTGTTCGTCAACACCTATTGGCCGGATTTCTCGCGCGAACAGCTCGAAGCGGCCATCGGCGAATATCAGCGGCGCAGCCGCCGTTTCGGCGGACGTTCGCGATCGACAGCGCGGCGCTGACGGGTGAAAGCCGGCGAACAGCGGGAAATCGTTCTGCGGATCCTCTCAGCCGCGGCCCTCGCTATTTTGGCGCTCGGGGCCACGGTCTACAGCCCGTGGACCTTCCTCGTTCTGGTCATGGTGGGAGGCGGCCTCGTCAGCTGGGAGTGGGGGCGGCTCACGCGCGGCAACGGTTTTGACGGCACCGCGCTGCTCTCTGCCGTCAGTGTGGCGGCGCTTGCCATCTGCATCGCCTTCGGCGGCCCGCGTTACGGGTTCTTCCTGCTTGCTGCGGCGGGGGCGACGATCTGGCTTTCGGGCCAAGGACATTTCAGCCGCGAATGGGCGCTTTCGGGCCTGATCTACGCCGCGCTCCCGGCCGCCGCCTTGATGTGGCTTCGCAGCGATGCGGCCTTTGGCGCCGCAGCCGTGGTCTATCTCTTCGCCGTCGCCTGGACCACCGACACGGCCTCTTACGCCGCCGGGCGCCTTATCGGCGGCGCCAAGCTCGCGCCGCACATCTCGCCCCGGAAGACCTGGAGCGGCTTGCTTGCCGGCATCCTTGCGCCTGCGCTCGTGGGCTACGTCGCCGCCGAGATCTTGGAAAGCGGCTCGCCCTTGCGGCTCGCGCTCCTGAGCGTGGTCCTTGCTCTTGCCTGCCAATTCGGCGATTTGCTCGAAAGCTGGGTCAAGCGCTGTTTCGGAGCCAAGGATTCAAGCCAACTGATCCCCGGCCATGGCGGCTTGCTCGATCGCATCGATGGCTTGATGATGGCCGCCGTGCTTGCGGGGCTCATCGCGCTCCGCGATCCCGACGCGCCCGCACGCGCTCTCCTCTTTTGGTGACACTGGATCGCATCGTGCTTCCGTCCGCCACCGTCTTCGAGATCGAACCGCAAGCGGCGCGCGCAAGGCGCATCTCCGTTCTCGGCGCCACCGGCTCGATCGGCGAGAGCACGCTCGATCTCATCGGCCGCGACCCCTCGGCCTATCACGTCATCGCGCTGACCGCCGGGCACAACGCCGCGCGCCTTGCCGCGCTTGCGATCCGGCATCGGGCCGAGCTTGCGGTTATCGCCGATGCTGAAGCCTATCCAGCTTTGCGCGACGCGCTGTCCGGCACCGGCATCGAGGCGGCGGCGGGCGAGGCGGCCTTGATCGAGGCGGCAAGCCGCCCCGCCGATTGGGTCATGGCCGCGATCGTGGGCGCGGCAGGTTTGCGCCCCACGCTCGAAGCGGTGCGTCAAGGCAGGCTCATCGCGCTCGCCAACAAGGAATGCCTGGTCTCGGCCGGAGACATCTTCATGAGCGAGGTGGCGCGCGCCAAGGCGACGCTGCTGCCGGTCGATTCGGAACATTCGGCGGCGATGCAAGTGATGACCGGAGCGCGCGCCGAACGCGTCGAGCGCGTATGCCTCACGGCCTCGGGCGGACCTTTCCGCGATTGGAGCCTCGAGGCGATGCGGGCGGTGCGGTCGGAGCAGGCGCTCAATCATCCGAACTGGTCGATGGGCCCGAAGGTAACGATCGATTCGGCGACGCTCATGAACAAAGGTCTCGAGCTGCTCGAGGCCCATCATCTGTTCGCGCTGCCGCCGGCGAAGCTCGACGTGCTGATTCACCCGCAATCGATCGTGCACTGCCTCGTCTATCTGAGCGACGGATCGGTATTGGCCCAGATGAGCAGCCCGGACATGCGGACGCCCATCGCCTATAGCCTCGCCTGGCCGGAGCGCATGCATGCGCCAACCAAGCGGCTCGACTTCGCCGAACTCGGCGCGCTGACATTCGAGGCCCCCGACTTCCAGCGGTTCCCCGCGCTGCGCGTCGCCCGCGAGGTTCTCGCCGCGGGCGGCAGCGCCGGTACCGTGCTCAACGCCGCCAACGAGGTCGCGGTCGAGGCCTTTCTCGAGGGCAGGATCGGCTTCCTCGCCATCGCCGCCCTGGTCGAGGCGACGCTCGAATCGAGCATCGAACTTCTCGGGCGGAGCCGCCGCGGGGTGGAGGACGTTCTCGCCATCGACGCCGAGGCGAGGGCCAAGGCGAGGGGCTTGCTGCCCCGGTTTGCATAAGCCCTCGAGAACCACTAAGTAGTCGTAATTGTTAGCTTGAATCGCCCCCAACGCCAGCCCAACCCCCGGTCCCCGGCACGATGTACACCGTTCTCGGCTTCCTGTTCGTTTTGACTGTCGTCGTCTTCTTCCATGAGCTCGGCCATTTTTTGGTCGCGCGCTGGTGCGGCGTCGCGGTCAAGACCTTCTCCATCGGCTTCGGTCCCGAGATCTGGGGCTTCAACGACAAGCAGGGGACGCGATGGTCTCTGTCATCGATTCCGCTCGGCGGCTACGTGCAGTTCGTCGATGACGAGAATGCCGCGAGCGCGCGCCACAAGCCGCTCAACGAACTGACGCCCGAGGAGCGCAAGGGCAGTTTTCAGACCAAGCCGCTCGCCGTGCGTGCTGCGGTCGTCGCCGCCGGCCCGATCGCCAATTTCATTCTCGCCATCGCCATTTTTACCGCGATCTTCACCCTGTTCGGTGAGCGCATTGCGCCGGCCAAGGTCGATAGCGTGACGCCGGGGAGCGCGGCGGAACGGGCCGGCTTCAAGCCGGGCGACGTCGTCATCAGCATCGACGGCGAGAAGATCGGGAACTTCGGCGAGATGCAGCGCATCGTCGCCGTGAGCGCCGACCAGCAGCTCCGCTTCGTCGTGGACCGGGGCGGGGCGAAAATCGACATCACCGCGACGCCGGAACGCAAGGAGATCACCGACTATTTCGGCAATACCGTACGCCAGGGGCTTTTGGGCATCGTCGGCACCAAGGCGCCCGAAGATTGGCAGGTGAAACGCCACGACCCGGTGACCGCCCTCGGGCTCGGGGTCAAGGAGTGCTATTTCATCATCTCGCAGTCGCTCGCCTATCTGTGGGGCGTCGCAACGGGACGGGAATCCGCCGACCAGCTTGGCGGTCCGATTCGGATTGCCCAAGTCTCAGGCCAGGTGGCGAGCGTGAGTTTCATCGCCCTTGTCAATCTTGCCGCCGTGCTCTCGGTCAGTATTGGGCTCCTGAACTTGTTCCCGATACCGATGCTCGATGGCGGTCATCTTCTCTACTACAGTATCGAGGCGATCAGGGGCCGTCCTTTGAGCGAATACGCCCAAGAAATCGGCTTCCGGATCGGGCTCGCGCTGATTCTGATGTTGATGATTTTTGCAACCTGGAATGACTTGATTCACAACAAGTTTTTATGAGATTGAGACTCACGGACGTGATGCTATGCGGGGGCCCAGAGGCCCCCGCTGGCATGAGGGGCAAGAACCCAAAAACGGCCACAAAAGGCGGCCACTTTGAACGTCGGAAGCCGTAGCGGCGGCGGGGATCGGCTTTGAGGGGAAGACACCAGTAATGGTGCGCAGGACGTTGGCCAGAGGGCTGCTTGCAGCCCTCCTTGTGTTGAGTAGCGTCCCGCTCTCGCTGGGGGTGAGCGCGATCCTCGGCGAATTTTCGGCGTTCGCTCAAGGCGCCGCCATCCAAGCCATCCGGGTCGAAGGCAACAAGCGCGTGGAGCCGGAGACGGTCCGCGCCTACCTCACCTTTGCGCCGGGTGACAGCTACGATCCCGCCCAGATCGACGAATCGCTCAAGGTCCTGTTCGCCACCGGCCTGTTCCAGGACGTCCGCATCCGGCGCGACGGGGGCACTATTGTCGTCGTCATCGTCGAGAACCCGATCGTGAGCCGGGTCGCCTTCGAGGGCAACCGGGAGATCGACGACGAGACGCTCGCCTCGGAAGTGCAACTCAAGCCGCGCGCCGTCTATACGCGCGCACGCGTGCAGGCCGACGTCCAGCGCATCCTCAACCTTTACCGCCGCCAAGGCCTCTATGGCGCGCAGGTCAATCCCCAGATCATCAACCTCGACGCCAACCGCATCGACGTGGTGTTCGAGATCTCGGAAGGACCGGCCACCAAAGTGCGGGCCATCAATTTTATCGGCAACTCCGCCTTCAGCGATTCGCAGCTGCGCTACATCATCACCACGTCGCAGACGAACATCCTGAGCTTTCTCAAGGGCAACAATATCTACGATCAGGACCGCCTCAATCTCGACCGCGAGTTGCTGAGGCAGTTCTACATGAAGAACGGTTACGCCGACATCCGTATCGTCTCGGCCACCGCCGATCTCGACCCCGGCGGCCGCGGCTTCTTCATCACCTTCACCATCGATGAAGGGCAGCGCTACCGCTTCGGCACGGTCAATGTCGAGAGCTCGCTGCCCTCGCTCAACACCGATCAGCTTGGACCCTACATCCTGGTCAGAAGCGGGAAGTGGTTCAACTCGGAGAAGGTCGAGAAAACGACCGAAGCGCTCACCCTCGGCGTGTCGCTCCAGGGCTACGCCTTCGGTCAGGTCAGGACGCGCCTCGACCGCGACCAATCGACCGGCACCATCAATCTCGTTTTCGTCATCGACGAAGGTCCGCGTATCTACATCGAGCGCATCAACATCGTCGGCAATATCCGCACCGAGGATCAGGTGATCCGGCGTCAATTCCGCCTCGCCGAGGGTGATGCCTTCAATCGATTGCTGGTCGAGCTTGCCCGCAAGAGGCTGAGGGCGCTCGGCTTCTTCAAGACCGTGGAGGTCGATGCCACGACCGGGAGCGCGCCCGATCGCGTCGTGCTCGTGGTCACGGTTGTCGAACAGCCCTCCGGCGAGCTGTCCTTCGGGGCCGGCTACTCCACCAGCGAAGGCATCATCGGCGACATTGCCATTACCGAGCGCAACCTCATGGGCAAGGGTCAATATGTCAGGCTCGGCTTCTCGGGAAGTATCGACCGCGCCCAGGTCGATTTCAGCTTTACCGAGCCCTATTTCCTCGACCGCAACATGTCCGCCGGCTTCGACCTCTTCCACAAGGAGGTCAATCTGACCGACGAATCGTCGTTCAGTCAGCGCGACACCGGCGGCAATCTCAGGCTCGGCTTCCCCATCGCCGACAATACGCAGATGGGCCTGCGGTACCGCTACGTGCAGTCGGATATCTTCGACGTATCGAGCGACGCGTCCTTGGCCGTCAAGGATGCAGAGGGCGTTTCTGCCGTATCGGCCGTCGGCTACACCATCGCTTACGATACGCGCAATATCCCCAGCTCGCCCACGAGCGGATACTTCGCCTCGTTCTCGCAGGATCTCGCCGGTCTCGGCGGCGACGTGAACTACATCCGCTCCGTCGTCGATGCTCGCGCTTATTATCCCATCACCAACAAGATCACGCTGGTGGGGCGCGCCCAGGCCGGCGACATCGTCGGCTGGGGCGGTCAGGACGTGCGTCTGACCGACTTGTTCTTCAAGGGCGGCGAAACCATTCGCGGCTTCGAGCGGGCCGGGTATGGCCCCCGCGATGCCTGCGAAAGCCCGGTTACGGGTAAGCGCGTGCCGATCTGTAGCCGGGACTCCCTCGGCGGCGAACTGTTCTGGGCGACGACGGCCGAGCTGCGCTTCCCGTTTCCCTACGTCCCCGACAGCATCGGCATGCAAGGTGCCATCTTCGTCGATGCCGGATCGTTGTGGCAGGCGGGCGGACTTGCCCTGGACGCGGTTGCCAACGAGGGAAGCTACATTCTCGATTCCTCGGAGGTGCGGATGTCCACGGGGTTCAGCATCATCTGGCAGTCGCCGCTCGGGCCGCTGCGCGCCGATTTCGCCGAAGCCCTGCTCAAGGCCGAGTTCGACAGGACCGAATTCTTCCGCTTTGGCGCTTCGACCAACTTCTAAACCGGGCCATTTGCCGCTATGGCATAGCGCCATGGCTTATGGCGCAGCGCTTGCCCGTCTCCAAAGAATTTGAATGGAACATCCAGGCTTCTTCGAACGTGCCGGCCCTTTCGCCTTGGCTTCCGTGGCCGAGGCCGTGCAGGCCAAACCGGCCGAGGGCAGCGATCCCGGCATCGCCATCAAGGACGTGCGCCCCTTGGACAGCGCCGGGCCGGGCGATCTCTCCTTTCTCGACAATCCCAAATACTTGCCGCTCTTCGCCAAGACCGCGGCGAGCGCCTGCCTGGTCGCGCCCAAATTCGCCGGTCAGGCTCCGGGCGGCACTGCCTGTCTGATCACGCCCGAGCCATATCGCGCCTTCGCCCGCGCCCTTCTCCTGTTCTATCCCGATGCCGGCAAACCCAAGGCGGCCATGACCGGCCAGAGCGATGGCGCATGCACGATCCATCCGAGTGCCACAATCGAGCCGGGAGCGATCGTTGAGCCCGGCGCCGTGGTCGGACCGGAGGCGCATATCGGGCGCGGCACCACCATTGCCGCCGGCAGCGTGATCGGTTTCCGCGTGCATGTCGGGCGCGACGGCTATATCGGCCCCAATGCCTCCGTGACGCATGCGCTGATCGGCAACCACGTGACGCTTCATGCCGGGGTCGCGGTCGGCCAGGACGGGTTCGGCTTCGCCATGGGCAAGACCGGACACCTCAAAGTGCCGCAGATCGGGCGCGTCATTATTCAGGACGGGGTCGAAATCGGCGCCAATACCACGATCGACCGGGGCGCGTTGCGCGATACCCTGATCGGGGAGGGCACCAAGATTGATAATCTGGTGCAAATTGGGCACAACGTGGTGATCGGAAGGCATTGCGTCATTGTGGCCCAAACCGGTATTTCCGGAAGCGCGGAGCTCGGCGATTTCGTCGTTCTCGGCGGCCAGGTCGGGGTCGTCGGCCACGTCAAGATTGGCGCTGGCGCGCAGATCGCCGCGAGCAGTAATGTGCGGGGCGACGTCCCGCCCGGGGTCAGGTGGGGAGGAACCCCCGCCAAGCCGGTGCGCCTCTGGTTCCGCGAGTTGACGCTGTTGCAGAAGCTTGCCGAACGGAAGGATTTGACGCTTGATCGGGACGCGGGCGGGGGCGACAAGGACTAGGCCGAGCCCTGTCCAAGGAGTTGGTGTTGATGAATGAAAGAGGCGTGAAAGCGAAGCTCGGGACGGCGGAGATCACCGATATCCTGAAGCTTTTGCCGCATCGTTATCCGTTTCTCCTTGTCGATCGCATCATCGACATGGATGGCGATCGCTCCGCCACGGGAATCAAGAATGTGACCGCGAACGAGCCCTATTTCCAGGGACACTTCCCCGGCAATCCGGTGATGCCCGGCGTGCTCCTCATCGAGGGCATGGCGCAGACGGCCGGCGCTCTGTGCATGCGTCATCTCGAGGAATTCAAGGAGCCGCCGCTCGTCTATTTCATGGCGATCGACAAAGCGCGGTTCCGCCGGCCGGTCGTCCCGGGCGACACCGTCCATTACCGCGTCGAGAAGATGCGCAATCGCGGGCGCGTCTGGCGCTTTCGGGCGCAGGCGCTTGTTGACGGCAACCTCGTCGCCGAGGCCGAGGTGAGCGCCGTGATCGTCGAGACCTGAAGCCGGGCGAGCATGGCAAATATCCATGCGACCGCTGTGGTCGATCCAAGCGCGAGACTTGGGCCGAGTGTCGAGATCGGCCCGTTTTGCGTGATCGGACCCGATGTCGAGCTCGGCGAGGGCGCGAAAGTCTATTCGCATGCCGTGATCACCGGCCACACCAGCCTCGGCGCCGGATGCGAGGTCTTCCCCTTCGCCTCGATCGGTCAGAGGCCCCAAGACGTGAAGTTTCGCGGCGAGGCGAGCACGCTCACGATCGGTCCCAAGACCACGATCCGCGAGCACGTCACCATCAATCCCGGCACCAAGGGCGGCCACATGGCCACCACGGTCGGCGCCAACTGCCTCCTGATGATCGGCGCCCATATCGCCCACGACTGCGCGCTCGGCGACAACGTCACCCTCGTTAACGGGGCCACGCTCGGGGGCCACGTGTCGATCGGCGACGGTGCCATCATCGGCGGCCTGTCCGCGGTCCACCAATTCGTGCGCATTGGGGCCTATGCCTTCGTCGGCGGCATGACCGGCATCACCGCCGATGTCATTCCCTTCGGCATGGCCATCGGCAATCGCGCGAGCCTGGTCGGGCTCAACATTGTCGGGCTGAAGCGCAAAGGCTTTCCGCGCGAGCAGATCCACGAGCTCCGCCAAGCCTATCGCATGCTGTTTTCGAGCGAAGGAACGCTGAAGGAGCGGCTTGAGGACGTCGAGGGCATGTTTGCCGACAATCCGCTGGTGAAACAGATCATCGATTTCATCAAGACCGAGTCCGATCGCTCATTCTGCGTGCCGAACAACGCCGCACCGCCGGCGCGCTAACGGAGCTCGCCCCACACGTGACCGAGGCCGTGAAGATAGAGGGCTCGCTCGGCATCATCGCCGGGCGGGGTCCGCTTCCTTGCGCCATCGCCGCCTCGGCGGCGGCGCGTGGCGTTCCCCTCCATATCGTCGGCATCCGCGGCGAGGCGCGCGACGAGATCGAGCGCTTTCCCCATACCTGGGTCAAATGGGGCGAGATCGGCAAAATGTTCCGCGCCCTCGACAAGAACGCGTGCGGCGACATCGTCATCATCGGCGGGGTCAACCGCCCGGATTTTTCCAATGTCAGGCTCGACCTCGGCGCGATCAAGACGCTGCCCTTCATCTTGAGCCTCGGCAAGGGCGGCGACGATCATGTGCTGTCGCGCGTCGTGCGCTTCTTCGAAGACAAGGGGTACCGCGTGCATGGCGCGGGCGACGTGGCGCCCGAGCTGCTGGCGGGAGAGGGCGTTCTCGGCGCCAAGGTCCCCTCGGCGGAGGAAGAGGCCGATATCGCCTTGGCTCTTCGCGTGGTCGGCGCCCTCGGGCGCCTCGATGTCGGGCAAGCGGCGGTCGTCGCCAAAGGTTATGTGCTCGCGGTGGAGGCCGCCGAGGGCACCGACGCCATGCTCGCCCGCTGCGCCGAACTGCGCGCCGCGGGCCGCGCCGGCAAGCACGGCCGGGCCGGGGTTCTGGTCAAAGTGCCGAAGCCGGGTCAGGAGGAGCGTGTCGATCTCCCCACCATCGGCCCCGACACCGTCGCCAAGGCGGTGGAAGCGAGCCTTGCCGGCATCGCCGTCGCCTCGGGCCGGGTGCTGATGGCCGAACGCGCCGCCACGATCGCAGCGGCCGACCGGAACGGGCTGTTCCTGCTCGGCGTGAGGTGGCCTGAGCCGGACGGCGTCTAGCGCCGGTCCATCGGGATGTATGGGCGCTCAGTCTCTCCGGTATAGAGCTGACGCGGCCGGCCGATACGCTGCATGGGATCGGCGAGCATCTCTTTCCACTGGGCGATCCAGCCCACCGTGCGCGCGATGGCAAACAGCACGGTGAACATATCGGTCGGGAACCCGAGCGCCTTGAGCGTGATCCCCGAATAGAAATCGATATTCGGATAGAGCTTCTTCTCGATGAAATAGTCGTCCGACAGCGCGATGCGTTCGAGCTCCATCGCCACCTTCAGGATCGGATCGTTGTCATGACCGATGGCCTCGAGCACCTCGTGGCAGGTCTTCTGCATGATCTTGGCGCGGGGGTCGTAGTTCTTATAGACGCGATGGCCGAAGCCCATCAGCCGGAACGGATCGTCCTTGTCCTTGGCGCGCTTGATGAACTCGGGGATCCGCTCGACCGTGCCGATCTCCTGGAGCATGGTCAGCGCCGCCTCGTTGGCGCCGCCATGCGCCGGGCCCCACAGACAGGCAATGCCGGCCGAGATGCAGGCGAAGGGGTTTGCGCCCGACGAACCGGCGAGGCGCACCGTCGAGGTCGAGGCGTTCTGCTCGTGATCGGCGTGAAGGATGAAAATGCGCCGCATCGCCCGCGCGAGCACCGGATCGACCTTGTACTCCTCGCACGGCACCGCGAAGCACATGTGGAGAAAGTTGGCGGAGTAATCGAGCTCGTTCTTGGGATAGATGAAAGGCTGCCCGATCGAATATTTGTAGGCCATGGCCGCGATCGTCGGCATCTTGGCGATCATGCGGACGCTCGCCATCTCGCGCTGGGCCGGATCCTTGATGTCGATCGAGTCGTGATAGAAGGCCGAGAGCGCGCCGACCACGCCGACCATGACGGCCATCGGATGCGCGTCGCGGCGGAACCCGGTATAGAACCGCGTCATCTGCTCGTGCACCATCGTGTGCCGGGTGATGCGGTCGGTGAAATCGGCAAGCTGCGCCGCCGTCGGCAGCTCGCCGTAGAGCAGGACGTAAGCCGTCTCGAGGAAGGTCCCGTGCTCGGCGAGCTGGTCGATGGGATAGCCGCGATAGAGCAGGATGCCCTTGTCGCCGTCGATGAAGGTGATCTTCGACTCGCAGCTTGCCGTCGAGTTGAAGCCGGGGTCGTAGGTGAAGCAACCGGTCTCCTGATAGAAGGAGTTGATGTCGACGACATCGGGACCGAGCGTGCCCTTGCGGACGGGCAAGTCGTAGCGCGCGCCGTCGATCGTCACGGTCGCCGTGGGCGCGCCGGGCCTGCGAAGGTTCTCTGCCACGCTCATCGAAAGGCTCCTCTCACCCGCCAGCATCCGCCCGCAAGACGCGGGCCGGGCGACCGGCGGTGCATGTTGCATTGCCACATAATCGCGCCGATTGTCTCGCAGCGCAACAACCGGGCTTGCTCAAATCTTAAGCAGCTTCATTACGCATGCACTTGATCGCGCAGGCGGGCAAGCGATTCCTCGCGGCCGAGGACGTCGAGCACGTCGAAAATGCCGGGGGAAATGGACCTTCCGGTCAAGGCCGCCCGAAGCGGCTGGGCCACCTTTCCGAGCTTGAGACCCTTCGCGTCGGCATGCTCCCGCACCGCGGCCTCGAGCCCGGCGCTGGCCCACGGCTCGACCGCCTCGAGCCGGGGCAATAGGGCCGCGAGCGTCTCGCGCCCCGTCTGGTCGAGCAGCCGCCGCGCGCCCTCATCGAGTTCGAGCGGCCGCGTCGTGAACAGGAAGGCGGCATTGTCGAGCAGCTCGACCAGCGTCGTGGCGCGCTCCTTCAGTCCCGGCATGGCGTGTTCGAGCTTGCCCCAGCCATCCGCGCCGATCCGCTTCTGAAGCGCTTCGCCGTCCGGAAGCTCGGGAACGAGCGCCTTGAGCCGCGCCACGATCTCCGCATCGGGCGTGGTGCGCAGATAATGACCGTTGAGATGCTCGAGCTTGGCGAAGTCGAACCGTGCCGCCGAGCGTCCGATCGCATCGAGATCGAACCACCGGACCATGTCGTCCGTGGACATGATCTCGTCGTCGCCATGGCTCCAGCCGAGCCTGACGAGATAGTTGCGCAACGCCGCCGGCAGATAGCCCATGGCGCGATAGGCCTCGACGCCGAGCGCGCCGTGTCGCTTCGACAATTTGGCGCCATCGGGACCGTGGATCAGCGGCACATGCGCGTAGACCGGCGTGTCCCAGCCGAGCGCCTTGAAGATTTGCGTTTGCCGCGCCGCGTTGGTCAGATGGTCGTCGCCGCGGATGACGTGCGTGATGTCCATGTCGTGATCGTCAACCACGACGGAGAGATTGTAGGTCGGGGTTCCGTCGCTGCGCAGGATCACGAGGTCGTCGAGTTCCTTGTTGGCAAAGACGACGCGGCCCTGAACCCGGTCCTCGATCACGGTCTCGCCCTCGCGCGGGGCCATGAAACGGATCGCGGGTTCGATCCCGGTCGGCGCCTCGCCCGGGTCGCGATGGCGCCAGGTCCCGTCATAGCCGGGCGAGCGGCCCTCGGCGCGGGCTCTGTCGCGCATGGCCTGAAGTTCCTCGGGGCTCGCGTAGCAGCGATAGGCCTTGCCTTGCGCCAGGAGTTGCTCGGCGATCTCGCGATGACGCTCGGCGCGCGTGATCTGGTAGACCGGCTCGCCGTCCCAATCGAGCTCGAGCCAGCGCAATCCGTCGAGGATGGCGAGGATCGCGCCCTCGGTCGAGCGTGCGCGATCGGTGTCCTCGATGCGGAGCAGCATCTTGCCGCCCTTGGCGCGGGCATAGAGCCAGTTGAACAGCGCCGTGCGCGCGCCCCCGATATGCAGATAGCCCGTGGGCGAGGGCGCGAAACGCGTGATGACTTTTTCGCTCATGGGCGTTTCTCGGGGCGCCTTTGCCTGATCCGCAGCGGGGCTAGGGGGTTGGAGGGGCGTGATGTAGCATAGGGGCGGATGCGGGGTAAGGGCAGGGGCGAGGCGCTCTTGCCGGTCCTGGTAAGCGGCCATGCGGGTCGTAGGCGAAGGCGAGCCGGGCGGGCCGGACGGCGCGAGGGCGCCGCGGGGGCTCGTGGCGGCGCTTCTGAGCGCCAGCGCGCGCCTGCTCGAAGCCGAGCAGGACCGCTGGATGCTCTGGGTCCCGGTGCTGTTCGCCGCGGGCATCCTCGCCTATTTCTCTCTCGCCGACGAGCCGGCGATTCGGCTCGCGCTCGCGCTCCTGGTCGGCGCGCTCGGTCTCTCTCTCGCGGTGAGGCATGCCCGGCTCGGGCTTTGCATCGCCGGCGCGGCGCTCGCCTTTGCCGCGGGCTTCGGCATCGCCAAGCTCCGCACCGAGATGGTGCGCGCGCCGGTGCTCGCTCACGAGCTTCGGTATGTGACGGTCGGAGGGTTCGTCGAGGCGCACGAACTGCGCGACAAGGGGCGGGCGCGGATCATGCTGCGGGTCCTCTCCGTCGCCGATCTCGGGCCCGAGGAAACCCCTTACCGCGTCCGCGTCAGCATGCCGGCCAAATATGCCGCCGGCGTGCGCATCGGCGAGGCGATAACCTTGCGGGCGACGTTGGCGCCGCCGCCCGAGCCGATCGAACCCGGCGGGTTCGACTTCGCGCGCTCCTTCTGGTTCGCCCGGCTCGGCGCGACCGGCTACGCCACGAGCACGATCGCGCCCCTTGCGGGCGCGCCGGCGCCACCCTGGAACTTGGCCGCGTGGGCCAAGGTCGATGGCCTAAGGGCGGCGATCAATGCCCGCATCAGGGTGGCCCTGTCCGGCGAGACCGGCGAGATCGCCGTCGCCCTCATCACCGGGGAACGGGGCGGCATCTCCGAGGAGGTGAACCAGTCGATGCGCGACTCGGGGCTCACCCACGTCCTCTCCATCTCCGGGCTGCATATGGCGATCATGGCGGGAACGGTGTACTGGCTCGTCCGCGCCCTGCTCGCGCTCGTGCCGGGGCTCGCGCTCCGCTATCCCATCAAGAAATGGGCGGCTGCCGCGGCGCTCGCCGCCGCGACGTTCTACCTCGCTCTGTCCGGCGCCGCCGTGCCCACGGTCCGTTCCTGGATCATGATGAGCATCGTCTTGATCGCGGTCATGCTCGACCGTCCCGCGCTCACCATGCGCAACGTCGCGCTCGCCGCGCTCGCGATCCTCGTGGTCTCCCCTGAATCGCTGTTCGACCCGAGTTTCCAGATGTCGTTCGCCGCGGTCGTCGGCCTCGTCGCCTTCTACGAATGGCTGTCGAGGCGCGACCGGCCGCGCCTTCGCGACGCAAGCCCGATCTGGGGGAGCCTTCACCGGGGCGGGGCGCTCATCGCCGGCGCCGCCGCCACGACCCTCATCGCCGGCACCGCGATCGCGCCCTTCGCGCTCTATCATTTCCACCGCATGACCCATTACGGCCTTGTCGCCAACCTGATCGCCGCCCCGCTCGTCAGCGTCCTCATCATGCCGATGGCGGTGCTGAGCCTCGCCGTCATGCCCTTCGGCCTCGAATTCTGGCCGCTCCAGGCCATGGGCCTTGGCATCGATCTCATGGTGAGGACGGGCGAATGGGTGGGATCCTGGCCGGGAGCGGTCTCGATCCTGCCGCAGATCTCGGGCCTCGCGCTCGTCCTCATCGTGCTCGGGGGCTTGTGGCTCTGCCTGTGGCAGACACGCGCCCGCGCGTTCGGCCTCGTCATCGCCGCTTGCGGCATCGCGCTCGCGCCGCAAAACCTGCGGCCCGACGTGCTGATCGAACGGAACGGCGAGACCGCGGCGCTCCGATCCGACGCGGGCAGCCTCGTGTTTCCGCCGGCGACGGCGGCGAACTACAGCGCCGAGAACTGGCTGCTCGCCGACGGCGACGAGCGCGACGTCGCCAAGGCCACCGACGAGACCGCCTTCCGCTGCGACACGCTCGGCTGCTTTGGCCTGGTCAAGGGCAAGACCGTGGCGCTCATCCGCCATCCCGGCGCGCTCGAAGAGGATTGCCGCTTGGCCGACATCGTCATCGCCCCCTTCACCGTCGGCAAGAAATGCCGCGCCGCGCGCGTCATCGTCGATCGCCGGGCGCTGAAGACGCAAGGGGCGCACGCGCTCTATATCGAGGGGCTCTCGATCAGGACCGAGACAGTGGCCGCCGCGCGCGGGCACAGGCCCTGGGCGCCGGTCACGCCATCGAATTGAATTCGACTTCTACTCACATTTCATGGCTTGAATGAACCAGGAGGGCTCGTCATTGCCGGGCTTGACCCGGCAATCCATTCCATTGGCGCTTCATGCTGTTGAAACGAAGCGGAATGGATGCCCGGATCAAGTCCGGGCATGACGAGTGAAGCGGGCTGCGGTCAACCCTAATCCTCGATCTCCCAGCTACGTTTCTGTCAAGCCGTGAAGCGCCTTAGTAGCGACGGATCAGCCCGACGAGCCGCCCTTGCACGCGCACGCGGTCGGGGCCGAAGATGCGCGTCTCGTAGGACGGGTTCGCCGCCTCGAGCGCGATGGAATCGCCCCGGCGCCTGAGGCGCTTGAGCGTCGCCTCCTCTTCGTCGACGAGGGCCACGACGATATCGCCGTTGCCGGCGTCGTCGCACTTCCTGACGATGATGGTATCGCCTTCGAGGATGCCGGCCTCGATCATGGAATCGCCTTTGACCTCGAGCGCGTAATGCTCGCCCTTGGAGAGAAGCTCCGGCGGCACTTCGATGGTGCTGAGGCGCGTCTGGATGGCCTCGATAGGGACGCCGGCGGCGATCCGGCCCATCACCGGAACGGCGACGGTCTGAGGCAGGCTCTCGCCCTCTGCCACCTGGGGAACACGGCCCAGGCTGCCCTCGATCACGCTCGGCGAAAAGCCCCTGCTGCGCCCCGCAAGCCCCTGAGGCACGGACTCGGGCAGACGCACGATCTCCATGGCGCGGGCGCGGTGGGGCAGGCGGCGGACGAAGCCCCGCTCCTCGAGCGCGGTGATGAGGCGGTGGATGCCCGACTTGGATCTGAGGTCGAGCGCTTCCTTCATCTCGTCGAAGGAAGGCGGCACGCCTGTCTCCTTCAACCGCTCATGGATGAACATGAGAAGCTCTTTCTGCTTCGGTGTGAGCATCTGGTCCCCTTCGAGCGGTAAGGCTTGCCCCTTGACAGGCCGCCCCGGCGATTCGCCTCTTGTACAAATCATGAACAGTTTATCTGTTCTGTTTGTGTTCTGCAAGAGGTTAACCCCCTAGATGCAGGGGCCGGTCGCGGGGCAACCCGTGAGACAACTCGCGCGATTCGGGTTTCCGACGCCTTAACTGGGCTCGAACGGCAGGATGGAGACCGATGCGCCTTGCGCCAGCGCGGGATCGTCCGCGGGGCGAACGATGAGGCAGTCGGCGCGGGCGAGCGCCGCCACGAGCGAGCTATCTTGCGAGGGAAGGGGGGTCACGACCCGCGCGCCGTCCTCCCGCCATTCGGAGCGGGCCCGCAGGTAATGCTGGCGCGGACCGTTCGGCGGCAGCGCCACGCCGAGGACCGCCTCGAGCCGCGGGCCGCGCACGGGGGTAGCCCCGATCAGCCGTGAAAGCATGGGCACGAGAAAGACCCGGGCGCAGACGAGCGCCGAGACCGGGTTCCCCGGCAGGCCGAGCAGCCTTTGCTTGCCCATGCGCCCGAACAGCAGCGGCTTGCCCGGCCGCATGGCGATCTTCCAGAAATCGAGCTCGAGGCCTTCCGGTTTGAGCGCCGCGGCGACGAGGTCGTAGTCGCCGACCGAGGCCCCGCCGATCGTGACGAGGAGATCGGCGCCACTGCCGGCGCGCGCCAGCGCGACGATGCTTTCCGGATCGTCGCGGGCGATGCCGAGATGAATGGCCACCCCGCCGTTGCGCTCGACGACCGCGGCGATCCCGTAAGGCACGGAGGAGACGATCTGATCGGCGGCAAGCTTCGAGCCCGGCGGCACGACCTCGTTTCCGGTGGCGAGGATCGCGACCTTGGGCTTGCGGCGAACGGGCAGGTCGGGCTGGTTCATGGCGGCTGCGAGCATCAGCGCGCGCGGGCCGAGCCTCGTGCCTGCGGTGAGGAGAACATCGCCGTCGGCGAAATCCTGGCCGCGCGGGCGGATATGCGGACCTCCGGACGCCTCGCGCACGACAACCGATCCCGCTTCTTCTTCCGTGTTCTCTTGGATAACGATGAGATCGGCGCCTTCCGGCACCGGCGCGCCGGTGAAGATGCGGATGGCCTCGCCGGGACCGACGCGCCCGCGATAGCCCGCGCCCGCGAGAGACTGCCCGGCTAGCTTGAGCGTGACCGGCAGCGAAGCGACATCGGCGGCGCGCACGGCATAGCCGTCCATCGCCGAGGCATCGAAGGGCGGTTGCGTCAGGCGCGCGGCGAGGTCCTCGGCAAGAACGCGCCCCGAGGCCCGTTCGAGCGGCACGCGCTCGGCCCCGAGCGGCGCAAGGTCCCGCGTCACGCGGGCGAGAGCTTCGGCAACGGAGAGAAGTGCCATCGTCCTTAGCGGCGGAACGCGCCCGAACGCCCGCCGGTCTTTTCCTCGAGGCGAATGAAGGTGAACGACATGCCGCGATCGACCGCCTTGCACATGTCGTAGATGGTGAGACAGGCGACCGATACGGCGACGAGCGCCTCCATCTCGACACCGGTCTTGCCGTCAACCTTGGCCGAAGCCGTCACGGCGAGGCCGGCCGGATCGCGCGACGGCTCGAACTCGACCGTGACCTCGTTAAGCGCGAGCTGATGGCAGAGCGGGATGATGTCATGGGTGCGTTTCGCGGCCATGATCCCGGCGATGCGCGCGGTCGCCAGCACGTCGCCCTTGGGCACGGCCCCCGAAAGGATGAGATCGAGCGTCGCTGGCTGCATGGCGACGAATCCCGTCGCGCGCGCCGCCCGTGTCGTGACCTCCTTGTCCGACACATCGACCATGCGGGCCTCGCCCTTGTCGTTGAGATGGCTGAGACGCGCGGTCATTGGGCGGCCTCCGCGCGCGCACGCGAGCCGGTGAGGAGGGCGCGCGTCGCCGCCGCCACGTCCTCCTGCCGCATCAGGCTCTCGCCGACGAGAAAGGCGCGCACGCCGGCGCCGGCCAGGCGCTCGAGATCGGCATGGGTGAAGATGCCGCTCTCGGCGACGACGAGACGATCGGACGGCACGCGCGGCGCAAGACGCTCGGTCGTGGCAAGGGTCGTGGCGAAGGTCTTGAGGTCGCGGTTGTTGATGCCGATCAACTTCGTGTCGAGGCGGAGCGCGCGGTCGAGCTCGGCCTCGTCATGCACCTCGGCGAGAACGTCCATGTTGAGCACGCGCGCTTCATCGGTGAGGGTCCGCGCGGTCGCATCGTCGACAGCGGCGAGGATGACGAGGATGCAGTCGGCGCCGAGCGCGCGGGCCTCGGCCACCTGATAGGGATCGATCATGAAATCCTTGCGGAGCGCCGGGAGCTTCGTCGCTTCGCGCGCCTCGGTGAGATAGGCGGGGAGACCCTGAAAGGACGGCGTGTCGGTCAGGACCGAGAGGCAGGCGGCGCCGCCTTCCTCATAGGCGCGGGCGAGCGCCGGCGGGTCGAAATCGGCGCGGATCAGCCCCTTCGAGGGGCTTGCCTTCTTGATCTCGGCGATCAGGCCGTATTGACCAGCGCCAAGCCGCGAGCGCAGAGCGCCGGCGAAGTCCCTGACCGGGCCTTGCGCCTCGGCCCTGGCCCGCAGCGCGGCTTCGCTCACCGCGCGCTTCGCCGCCGCCACCTCCTTGCGCTTATAGGCAAGGATATTGTCGAGCACCTGTGCCATCGCTCACATTCTATCATGGCTGAGCTTAACGAGCGCTTCGAGCACGGCTCGCGCCTTGCCGCTGTCGATCGCCTCCCCCGCGAGCGCGACGCCCTCGCGCAAGGTCTTGGCCTTGCCCGCGACGAGGAGCGCCGCGGCCGCGTTCAGGAGAACGATATCCCGTAGGGGACCGGGCTTGCCCTCGAGCACGGCGCGGATGGCGCCAGCGTTCGCGGCCGCGTCGCCGCCGACGAGATCAGCGGGCTTCGCCTCGGGCAGACCCGCGTTCTTCGGCGAGACCTTGAAGGTCGAGACCTTGCCGCCGTCGAGGACCGCCACATGGCTGATGCCGGTCGTGGTCAGCTCGTCGAGGCCGTCTTCGCCGTGCACGACCCAGGCGCGCTCGGTGCCGAGGAGCGCAAGCACGCGGGCGATGGGTTCGACCCACGCCTCGCTGAAGACGCCGACGACCTGGTATTTGACACGCGCTGGGTTCGCGAGCGGCCCGAGCAGGTTGAAGATCGTGCGCGTGCCGAGCTCGGTCCTGACCTTTGCGACATGGCGCATCGCGGCATGATGGGACGGCGCGAACATGAAGCCGAGCCCGCATTGCGCGATCGCGCGCGCCGTCGCCTCCGGCGTGCATTCGATATTGACGCCGAGCGCGGCCAGCACATCGGCCGAACCCGAGCGCGAGGAGATCGAGCGGTTGCCGTGCTTGGCGACGGGAACGCCCGCGCCCGCGACGACGAAGGCGGCGCAAGTCGAGATATTGTGCGTGCCCTTGGCGTCGCCGCCGGTGCCGCAGGTATCGATGGCTCCTTCCGGCGCGGCGACCTCGACGGCGCGGGCTTTGAGCGCGCGGGCGGCGCCGGCGATCTCTGCCACCGTCTCGCCGCGGACGCGAAGCCCCATCAGCAGCGCGCCGATTTGCGCCTCGGAGGCGCCCCCCGACATGATGAGGCCGAAGGCTTCGGCGGCTTCGCTTTCGCTGAGCGTCGCGCCGTCGGCCACGCGGGCGAGGATGGAACGGAGATCGGTAAGCCCGGCCATGGGCGCGGCCGGACGGTTAGACGGCACCGGCCGCCGCTCGTGGCGCTTTGCCGCGTGCGCGCCGCTCGACGCGGGCAAGGTCGAGGAAATTGGCGAGGAGCTGGTGGCCGTGCTCGGAAGCGATGCTCTCGGGGTGGAACTGCACGCCATGCACGGGATAGCGCTTGTGTTGCAGCCCCATGATGACGCCGTCGCCGGTCTCGGCGGTGATCTCGAGCGCGTCGGGCAGGCTCACGCGCTCGACCACGAGCGAATGGTAGCGCGTGGCCGAGAAGTCCTGCGGCAGGCCGGCGAACACGCCTTTGCCGGTGTGATGCACCTTCGACAGCTTGCCGTGCATCAGCGTCGGCGCGCGCACCACGCGCCCGCCATAGACCTGGCCGATGGCCTGATGACCGAGGCAGACGCCGAGGATCGGCACCGTGGGTCCGGCGCGCTCGATCAGCTCGAGGCAAATTCCGGCGCGGTCGGGATCGCACGGCCCCGGCGACAGCACGATCGCCTCGGGCGCTTCCGCCAGGACCTCGTCCACGGTGATCTTGTCGTTGCGGTAGACGCGCGCGGATGCGCCCAATTCGCCGAGGAAATGGACGAGGTTGTAGGTGAAGCTGTCGTAATTATCGATCAGCGTGAGCATGGGCGTGGTGTTACGCTTTGGCCCCGCGTCCCGTCAAGGCGCGCGGAGAGGGGGCCGGGGGCCTCAGCCCCGCAAATCCTTCGGCGACAGGAACAGGCTCAAAGTGCCGCTATTGACCGCGATATCGCTCCACGTCCCGCCATCGAAATTGATGACCGCAAGCCCCGCCGTCGGATATTTCGTCCGCAAGCGCTCGCGGTAGGCCTTGGAGCCGGAGCCCACGAGATCGAGCGCGAAGGACTGGATCTCGGGATTGTGCCCGACCAGGAGGACGCGGCTCGGGCCGGGCTGGAGGCCATGCAGCATGTCGAGCATCTCCTCGGCGCTCGCGTGATAGAGCGCGTCCTCGTAAACGACCTTGGGCTCGGCCTGGAGCTCGGGGAGGACGAGGTCGAGCGTGTCGCGGGTGCGCCTGGCAGAGGAGCAGAGCACGAGGTCGGGGACGAGCCCGCGCTCGGCCATGGCCTTGCCCATGAGCGGGGCGTCGGCGAGCCCCCGCGCCGCGAGCGGCCGCTCGCGATCGGGCGTCACCGGGTCGCTCCAACTCGACTTGGCGTGGCGAAGCAGCGCGAGCGTCAGCATGGAGCCGCTCACTGGCCGCGCCTGGCGCGCGCGGCGAAGCGCACGGCTTCATCGGCCGCCTTGAACAGCGCGCGCGCCTTGCTCACGCATTCGGCCTGCTCGCGCTCCGGCACGGAGTCGGCGACGATACCGGCGCCGGCCCTGACATACATTTTCCCGTCCTTGACCACAGAGGTGCGGAGCACGATGCAACTGTCCATTTCGCCGCCGGCCGAGAAATACCCGACGCAGCCCGCGTAGGGACCGCGCGCTTCATCCTCCAGCTCGTCGATGATCTCCATGGCGCGCACCTTCGGCGCGCCCGAGACCGTACCGGCGGGGAACCCCGCCATCAGCGCATCGACGGCGTCGAAGCCGGTGCCAAGCCGCCCTTCGACATTCGACACGATGTGCATCACCTGGCTGTAATATTCCAAAAAGAAGGAATTGGTGACGGCGACGCTGCCAATCTCGGCCACGCGCCCCGCGTCGTTGCGGCCGAGGTCGAGCAGCATGAGATGCTCGGCGCGCTCCTTGGCGTCGGCGAGCAGCTCCTTCGCCAGCGCCGCGTCCTCCTCCGGCGTCGCGCCCCGCGGCCGCGTCCCGGCGATCGGCCTGATGGTGACGGTGCCGTCGCGCACGCGCACGAGGATCTCCGGGCTCGATCCCACGACGGCGAAGCCGCCGAAATTGAGATAATAGAGAAACGGGGAGGGGTTGACGCGGCGGAGCGCCCGATAGAGCGCAAACGAGGGCAGCGTGAACGGCGCCTCGAAGCTCTGGCTCAACACCACCTGAAAGATGTCGCCGGCGGCGATGTAGTCCTTGGCGCGGGCGACCTTCGCCATATAGGCCTGAGGCGCGGTCGTGGCCTTCGCTTCGGGATGCGGCGCGCCGGCGTCGATCTCGCTCGCATGCGGCAGAGGCTGTTCGAGCCGCTCCAAGACGAGACTGAGCCGGTCGGCGGCCCGCGCATAGGCCGCCTTGGCGCTGACCCCCGGCGCGGGCCGCACCGGCGTCACCACCGTCATCTCGTCCTTCACGCTGTCGAAGATCACGATCAGGGTCGGCCGCACGAGAATGCTGTCGGGGAGGCCGAGCCTGTCGGGCTTCTCGGTCGGCAGGCGCTCGATCAGCCGCACCGTGTCGTAGCCCATGTAGCCGAAAATGCCGGCGGCCATGGGCGGAAGCTCGGGCGGAAGCGCGATCGCCGACTCGGCGAGCAGCGCCCGCAGCGATTCGAGCGTCGGCAGGGGCGATGGGGCAAACGCCTCGGGATCGGATTGCGGCGCCCGGTTGACCCCGGCGGCAGCCCCGTTGGCGCGCCACACCAGATCGGGTTCGCAACCGATGATCGAGTAACGGCCGCGGGTCGAACCGCCCTCGACCGATTCCAAGAGGAAGCTGTTCGGCCGCTCATGCGCGAGCTTGAGCATGACCGAGACCGGGGTTTCGAGGTCGGCGACAAGCCGCGTCCACGCCACCTGCGGCACGCCTTCGTCGTAGCGGCGCGCGAAGCTGGGAAAGTCCGGCTCGATGGGCTGCGCCCCGCCTTGCGGGTCGAGCGGCGTGACGGAAGCCTTCGCCGCACTCATGGCTCTTCGTCGCTGCCTACGAGTCTGGCGAGGGCTTTCTGGTTGACCGTCACGCCATAGCGCTGTTCGAGCGCGACGGAATATTCGTCGGTGGCGTCCTGGCTCAGGAGCAACTCGATTTGCTGGTCGAGGCGTTCGAGTTCCTTCTCGTCGAGGGCTGCGGGCGGCGTGACCTTGTCCACTTGGAACACGATGCGGCCCTCTTCGACGCCCGACGGACCCGATCCGAAGCCCTTCTCGGGCAAAGCGAAGGCCTGCTCCACCGACGCGGGCAACACGTGCACGGTGATGCTCTTGCGCTTCAGCGGATCGCTGCTCAGGACCTCGACATTGAGGTCCTTGGCGATGTCCTCGAGCGTCTTGCCGCCGTTCAGGCTCGCGACCAGGTCTTGCGCATATTTTGCCGCCTTCGTTCGCGCCTCTTCCGAGCGCCAATCCTTGGCGACCTCGTCCTTGACCTGATCGAACGGCTTGAGCTTCTCGGGTTCCACGCCCTGCACCTCATACCAGATGACGCCGTCGTCCTGGGCGTCGATCGGATCGTTCTCGACGCCGGCATCGGTGAGGAACACGGCATTGAGAAGCTCCGTTTGCTGCGGCAGGGTCACCAACGTGCCGTCAGGTTTGCGGCCCTCGCGGTTGATCTGATCGACGGACTGATAGCTGAGTTTGAGCTTGTCGGCGATTTCGGCGAGCGTCGCGCCCGAGGCCAGGAGGTCCTCGATCTTGTCGTGCAGGTCGAGGATGATGCTCGAAGCGCGCTCCTTGACCAGGGCCTTCTCGATGGCTCCTTTCGCCTCTTCGAATGTCGGCGTGTTGCCGGCCTGGACCGCGGTCACGCGCAAGAGCACGATATTGCCGAGCTTGCCCGTGACCGGCGCGCTCACCTTGCTCGGCTCGAGGGTGAAGGCGGCTTCGGCGATAGCGGGGTCGGCGAATTCGGTGCGGGCGAGGGTGCCGAGGTCGATATCGGCATCGCTCAGG
This sequence comes from Methyloceanibacter sp., assembly GCA_050247995.1. GTDB lineage: Bacteria > Pseudomonadota > Alphaproteobacteria > Rhizobiales > Methyloligellaceae > Methyloceanibacter. The sequence continues at coordinate 29,678 of JBFWTF010000005.1, forward strand.
CCCTGCTCCTTGGCCACGGCCAAGAAATCGGTCCCCGACTGGATCTTCTGATAGGCGGCGTTCGCCGCGGCGATATCGGGAAACGAGATCTGCTGGATCAGCCTCTTCTCGGGCGCACCGAGCTTGTCCTTCTTGGCCTCGAAGGCGGCGTTGAGGTCGGCATCGGTGATCTGAAGCTGATCCTTGAGCGTGTCGGGCGTCACGGCAAGAACGCCGATCTTGCGGAACTGGGGCTGGGTGAACTTGCTGTGGTGATTGTCGTAGTAGCGCTTGAGATCCTCATCGGTCGGTTCGGGAACAGTCCCGGCCGCGCTTGCCGGCATCAGCACGTAGCGCAGCGTGCGCGTCTCGTTGTTGTAGGTATTGAGCGCGTCGGTCAGCATCGACGGCGTGCTGACCACCTTGCCGACGGTGGCGAGAATCTGTTGGCGCAGATTCTGCTCGCGCAGCGAGGCGAGGAAACTCTGCTCGGTCATGTTGAGCGAATACAAAGCCTGCTGGAACAGGCCGGGGCTGAAATTGCCGGTCCCGTCCTTGAAGGCGGGATCCTTCATGATCGCGTCGAGCAGCGCCGCATCGCTGATGCCGAGCTTGAGCGAGCGGGTATGCATATCGATGGCCGCGCCGCCGATCAGGCGCGCCAGCACCAGGCGGTCGAGCCCAAGCGAACGCGCCTCTTGCAGGCTCAGGCTGCGCCCGGCCTGCCGGCTCATCTCCCGCAGCATGTCCTGCTGCGCCCGCATGTATTGTTGCGAGCCGATCTTCACGTCGCCGACAGTAATGATCTCCTGGGTGCCGTAGCCCTGGAACCATCCCGCCGGAAACCAAATGATGAAGCTCGCAATCAGGAGGATAACAAAGCCGACGCCGATGACGCCTCCCGCACTTTTGCGCAAACCTTCGAGTGCCACGCCTGAAACCTTCCATTCGCCATTTGCCAAAGCCGCGCTGGCGTCCGATGCTAGGACACCTCGCGCGGCGGCGGCATCATAGGTAGCAAGGAGAGGCCCGGCAAGGCAGGCCGGCGGCCCCGGTCGATGTCTCGGTCCGGGGCCGAAAAACAGCGTTCAAAGGTGGCGGGTCGGAGGGGGAAATGGCAGCGAAAACGCCGCTCGTCGCGGGCAATTGGAAGATGAACGGGGTCGGCGCCTCCTTGGCCGAGCTTCGAGCGCTGAGAGAGCGCCTGGCCGAGGATCCGGCGCCCAGAGCCGAAATCATGGTTTG
>JBFWTF010000006.1:0-30218 GCA_050247995.1 Methyloceanibacter sp.
CCGATCTGCTCGAGACGGCGATGGCCAAATCCGAGCTCGGTCATTACCGGCCGTGGCTCGAGGATTTGCGCAAAGAAAAGCCCTACCAGCTCGACGACAAGCTGGAGCAGTTGTTCCACGAGAAGGCGGTGACGGCGCGCGGCGCCTGGGACCGGCTGTTCAACGAGACCATGACGGCGCTCAGATTCGACATCGAGGGCGAGAAGCTCAGCATCGAGCCGACGCTCAATCGGCTCCTCGATCAGGACGAGGCGAAGCGCCGGGGAGCCGCCGAGGCGCTTGCCAAAGTATTCAAGGAGAATGTGCGGCTGTTCACCCTCATCACCAATACGCTGGCCAAGGACAAGGAGATCTCCGATCGCTGGCGCGGCTTCGCCGACGTCGCCGATTCGCGCCACCTCGCCAACCGGGTCGAGAAGGAGGTCGTGGACGCGCTGGTCGCCGCCGTGCGCGAGGCTTACCCGCGCATCTCGCATCGCTATTACGCCATGAAGGCGAGGTGGCTCGGACGGAAGACGCTCGCGCATTGGGACCGCAATGCGCCGCTGCCCGAGGAGCCGAAGCAAGTGATCGCCTGGGCCGATGCGCAGAAAACCGTGCTCACGGCCTACGGCAATTTCTCGCCGCGGATGGCCGATATCGCCGGGGAGTTCTTCGCCAAGGGCTGGATCGATGCGCCGGTGCGCGAGGGGAAGTCGCCCGGCGCCTTCTCCCATCCCACGGTGCCGAGCGCGCACCCCTATATCCTGCTCAACTATCAGGGCAAGCCGCGCGACGTGATGACCCTCGCGCACGAGCTCGGCCACGGCGTCCACCAGGTGCTCGCCAATGTGCAGGGACCGCTGATGGCGCCGACCCCGCTCACGCTGGCCGAGACCGCGAGCGTGTTCGGCGAAATGCTGACCTTCCGCGCGCTGCTCAAGCAGGCGCCCAGCCCACGCGAACGCAAGGCGCTGCTCGCGGCCAAGGTCGAGGACATGATCAACACGGTCGTGCGCCAGATCGCCTTCTACAATTTCGAGCGCAAGGTGCACACCGAGCGGCGCGACGGCGAGCTCACGAGCGAGCGGCTCGGCGAGATCTGGCTCGAGGTTCAGCGCGAGAGCTTGGGACCGGCGATCGAGCTGAAACCGGGCTACGAGAGCTTCTGGTGCTACATCCCGCATTTCATCCACGCGCCGTTCTACGTCTATGCCTATGCCTTCGGCGATTGCCTGGTGAACTCGCTCTACGCGGTTTACGAGAAGGCCGATAAGGGCTTCGCCGAGCGCTATCTCGACATGCTCGCGGCGGGCGGGACCAAGCATCACAAGGAGTTGTTGGCGCCCTTCGGGCTCAATGCCTCGGACCCGAATTTCTGGTCGATGGGGCTCAAGGTGATCGAGAACCTGATCGACGAACTCGAGGCCCTCGACGCCGCGCCCGCCACGGCGTAAGGAGCTGGCGTCTCTGGGGGAACGTCAACGCCATGAATCAGGTTTCGCTCGTTCCGATTCTCTTCTGGGTCGCGGCGCTCGCCGCGACGGGCATCGCCGTGATGCGGGGACCGCGTCCGATCGCGCGCGATTTCGTCGTCGACCGGTTGTTGCGTTACCTGCTGGTCTTCCCCCTTGGCCTCCAGGGTCTGTGGGCCTTCGTCGGCCACGTGTTCTTCCCGGCGCAAGCGGCGGCGGCGATCGGCTGGTCCGATAGCCCGTTCCAGTTCGAGGTGGGCGTCGCCAATCTCGGGATTGGCATCGCCGCGCTCTATGCCGCTTATCGGGGCTTCGAGGCGCGGCTCACGGCTTCGCTCGCCGCGGGCGCGTTCCTGCTGGGCGCCGGTATCATCCACATCAAGGATATCGTGGCGGCGGGGAATTTCGCTCCGGGCAATGCGGGACCGATCCTGTTCACCGATTTTCTCACGCCCGTCGCCGCTCTCGTGTTGCTCTATCTTTCGAGCGAAGCCTCGCGGCCGAAATCGGCGGCGACGCTGGCGCTCGAGGCCGAACTGCAAGTGGCCCGCAAGGCGATGCGCGAGTATCGCAATGCCTTGAGCGAGTTCGGCAGGGAGTAGGGGGGCTTATCTGCCTTGCGCTCAGTGCCGGGCGAAGACTTCCGTGGTGCCGTCCTTCTTGATCAGCAGCACGTCGTAAGGCTCGGCCTCGCCGTCGTCCTGTTCCATCCCCGGTGAGCCGACCGGCATCCCCGGCACGGCAAGACCGAGCGCGTCGGGCTTTTCGGCGAGAAGCCGCTTGATGTCTTCCGCCGGAACGTGACCCTCGATCACGTAGGGACCGATCTTGGCGGTATGACAAGAGGCAAGGTCGTCGCCGACCCCCGCTTGGCGCTTTATCTGGTCGAGCATTGAAGGCGCGGCGGCGTTCTCCGTCACGGCGAAGCCGTTGGCCTCGAGGTGCGCCATCCACGCCCCGCAGCATCCGCAACTCGGCGATCGCCACACCTCGATCGACGCGTCAGCGCCGGCAAAGGCGGGCCAAGTCCAGAGCGCCGCCAGCAGCAGCGCGAGCATGCGTTTAGTCGTCATTGGCTCATCCTTCCCGGGAAGAATGGCCCGCTTGGCGCAAACGCGCAATTGCCACGCCACGATCCGCCATGGTCTTGGCGTCACGAGCCCATATATGAGGAGGGGAGAGCCTCACAGGCCCGTAGGACCGCATGAACGACCGCCAATCCGACAGCGAGAAGAACCGGTTCAGCGCCCGCGCGCTCCGCTATGGCAGGGTCGGCGCCAATGTCGGCAGCGTCGCGGCGCGTATTGCCGCGAGGCGCTTCTTCGGCCTCGATCCCGAGCGCGACCGGGATGCCGCCGCGCTCGCCGCGGCGCTGGGCGGCCTGAAAGGCCCGATCATGAAGGTGGCTCAGCTCCTCGCCACCATCCCCGAAGCGCTTCCGGCCGAATATGCCGCCGAACTCGGTCAGCTTCAGAGCCATGCCCCGCCCATGGGCCGGTCCTTCGTGCGGCGCCGCATGGCGGCCGAGCTTGGGCCCGATTGGGAAACGAAATTCGCCTCGTTCGAGCACGAGGCGGCGGCGTCGGCCTCGCTCGGCCAGGTCCATCGCGCCGTCGCCCATGACGGGCAGGCGCTTGCTTGCAAGCTGCAATATCCGGACATGCAGTCGGCGGTGGAGGCGGACCTCGTCCAGCTCGCCGCTCTCTTCCAACTTCACGCCCGCATGCGCCCGGCCATCGACACCTCGGAGATGCTGAAGGAAATCTCGGCGCGGCTCCGCGAGGAACTCGATTACGACCTCGAGGCGCGGCACATGCGGCTTTACGGCATCATCTTCCGAGACGATCCGCTCATCCGCGTGCCGCAAGTGTTCGCCGAACTCACGACCAAGCGGCTCCTCACCATGACCTGGCTCCAAGGCAGGCGCCTCCTCGACTACACCACGCACCCGCTCGAGGAGCGCAACCAGATCGCCCGCGCCATGTTCCGCGCCTGGTGGTATCCGTTCAGCCATTACGGCGTGATCCACGGCGATCCGCATCTCGGCAATTACACCATCTTCGAGGACGGAGAGGGCAGGGCGGCCGGGATCAACCTTCTCGACTACGGCTGCATGCGGACCTTTGCGCCCAAGTTCATCCAAGGCGTGATCGACCTCTACCACGGTCTCCTGCGCAACGACCGCTCGCTGGTCGTGCACGCCTACGAGACCTGGGGCTTCGGCGGCCTCTCCAACGAGGTCATCGACATCCTCAATATCTGGGCGAATTTCATCTACGGTCCGATGCTGGAAGACCGGGTCCGCACCATTGCCGATCGGGTCAGCCCCGGCGCGTATGGCCGGCAGGAGGCGTTCAAGGTGCATCAGGGATTGCGCGCGAAGGGCCCGGTCAAGGTGCCGCGCGAATTCGTGTTCATGGATCGCGCCGCAATCGGGCTCGGCGGCGTGTTCCTGCACCTCAATGCCGAACTCAACTACCACCGCCTGTTCGACGACACGATCGCAGGCTCAGATCTCGCCGATGTGGCGGAGCGCCAGCGCGCGGCGTTCGCAGAGGCCGGGGTACCGCTGCCGGAAGGCTCGATGTAGACTTCGCAGCGAGCGAAACAGACGGAGCGCGCACCATGAATCCGAACAAGGCGCTGTGGGAAAAAGGCGACTTCACGCGCATCGCCGATTCGATGCGGGAAAGTGGCGAGGCGCTCGTCGGTCAGCTCGGAATCGGCAAGGGGCTCAAGGTTCTGGATCTCGGTTGCGGCGATGGAACCACGGCGTTGCCGGCAGCGAGGCTCGGCGCCGACGTTTTGGGCGTCGATATCGCGAGCAACCTCGTCGCGGCCGGAAATGAGCGGGCGAAGAAAGCCGGCCTCGCCAACTGCAAGTTTCAGGAAGGCGATGCCTCGGATTTGCAGGCGCTCGAGGATGACACCTTCGATCTCGTCGTGAGCATCTTTGGCGCCATGTTCGCGCCGAAGCCTTTCGACGTGGCCAAGGAGATGGTGCGCGTCACGCGGCCCGGCGGCCGGATCGTGATGGGGAACTGGATCCCGAACGATCCGACCTTGGTGGCGCAGATCCTCAAGACCAGCGCCGCCTATTCGCCGCCGCCGCCGGAAGGCTTCGTGAGCCCGATGACATGGGGGGTCGAGGGCAACGTGATCGAGCGTTTTGCCGCCGCGGGCGTGCCGAAGGAGGCGGTGTCGTTCGTCAGAGACACCTACTGCTTCAACTTCCCCGGGCCGCCGGCGGCGTTCGTTGGGGCCTTCAGGACCTATTACGGGCCCACCATGAATGCGTTCGAGGCCGCCGAGAGAAGCGGCCGGGCCGACGATCTCCGGAAGGAGTTGGAGGCCTTATTCGCCAGCCAAAACCAAAGCCCGGACGGCAGTGTCACCTCGATTCCGGCGACCTTCCTGCGGGTTACGGTGGCCGTCGATTGACCGCCTCGGTCGATTATTGCCCGTCCACAGGGCTTTATGCTATTGGCCCGGGACGGGAGAGCCGAAAAAGCGCCAGAGGGGAGTTCAATGAAGATCGATCCGAAAGAGGGCAGCCCGGCAATGGACTATGCCGAGCACATGAAGACCTACAACCTTTTCTGCCGGTTGACGGTCTATACCATCTTGGGTGTGGTCGTGGTCATGGTGATTCTCGCCCTGTTTGTGGCTTGAGAAGCCAGCTCCCGCGTCTGGCGGCGGTTTCGCCGCTTCCTTAGCCTCGCTTATCTCACCGCACCGGCGCTTCCCGCCTGGCGCATCCGTTGAGCCGCTAGGATTGCAATGATCGCGATTGGCGTGCCCGCCGAAGAGGAGAACGAGCCGCGGATCGGGCTTACGCCCGAGACGGTCAAGAAGCTCGTCAAGGCCGGCGCGGACGTTACGGTCCGCGCGGGCGCAGGACTGCGCTCCCACTTCACCGATGAGGAGTACAAGGGCGCCGGCGCCAAGATCGCCAACAGCGACGCCGAGGCCGTCGGCAATGCCGATATCGTGCTCACGGTGAGGCGCCCGAGCGCCGCGGTCGCCAAGGCCATGAAGAAGGGCGCGGCGGTCATCGGCATGCTCGATCCGTTTTCCGAGCCCGAGGGCCTCGATGCGCTCGCCAAGACCGGCGTCGCGCTCTTCGCCATGGAACTGATGCCGCGCATCACCCGCGCGCAGAGCATGGACGTGCTCTCCTCGCAATCCAATCTTGCCGGCTACAAGGCCGTGGTCGATGCGGCGGCAGAATTCGAGCGCGCGATCCCGATGATGATGACGGCGGCGGGCACGGTGCCGGCCGCGCGCATCTTCGTCATGGGCGTCGGCGTCGCCGGCCTCCAGGCGATCGCCACGGCGCGGCGGCTCGGCGCCATCGTCACCGCCACAGACGTGCGCCCGGCCGTCAAGGAACAGGTGGCCTCGCTCGGCGCCAAGTTCATCGCCGTCGAGGACGAGGAGTTCAAGCAGGCCGAGACCGCCGGCGGTTACGCCAAGGAAATGTCGGACGCCTACAAGAAGAAGCAGGCGGCGCTGGTCGCCGAGCACGTCAAGGGTCAGGACATCGTCATCACCACGGCGCTGATCCCGGGACGGCCCGCGCCCAAGCTCATCTCCAAGGAGATGATCGAGAGCATGAAGCCCGGCTCGATCATCGTCGATCTCGCCGTCGAGCGGGGCGGCAACGCCGAGCTGGCCAAGCCCGGAGAGATCGTCACCCACAAGGGTGTTCGCATCATGGGGAGGCTCAACCTGCCGGGCGAGGTTCCGGTCAATGCCTCGAGCCTCTATGCGCGGAACCTCCAGGCTTTCGTCGAGCCTCTGATCGACAAAGAGAAGAAGACCCTCGCCGTCAATTGGGACGACGAGCTGGTCAAGGGCACGCTGATCGCGCGCGACGGCGCCATCGTCAACGCCATGATCGCCGAGCGTCTCGGCGGCAAGCAGGCCGATGGTGCGGCGAAGACGGGCGACGCCAAGCGCAAACCGAAGGAGCCCAAGTCATGAGCGGCCAGCGTTTCGGCCTCTGCCTCGGCGCACTTCTCGTCGTCGCGATCGCGGCGACGATGTTGCCGGGCGCGGCCTTCGCGGCCGAGGCCGCGGGGGAGGGCGGGCAGGATTTCGTCTTCCGCGTCTCGATCTTCGTCCTCGCCATCTTCGTCGGCTATTACGTCGTGTGGAGCGTCACGCCGGCGCTGCATACGCCGCTGATGTCGGTGACCAACGCGATCTCCTCGGTGATCGTCGTCGGCGCGCTGCTTGCCGTCGCGGTCGAGGCGGCCGATGCGGCGGGCTCGGGGCATTCGCTCGCCAAGCTGCTCGGCTTCGCCGCGCTCGTCATGGCTTGCGTCAACATTTTCGGCGGCTTCCTCGTCACGCAGCGCATGCTCGGCATGTACCAGAAGAAAAAGAAATGAGCCCGAATCTCGTCGCGCTTCTCTATCTCGTCGCGGGCGTCCTCTTCATCCTGGCGCTCAGGGGCCTGTCTTCGCCCGAGACGTCGCGGCGCGGCAATTATCTCGGCATGGCCGGCATGGCCATCGCCGTGCTTACCACGCTCGCCGTGGCGCAGCCGAAGGAGCCGCTCACCTGGGCCTTGATCCTGGGCGGGGTGGCGATCGGCGGCGGCATCGGCGCGGCGATCGCGCGGCGCATTCCCATGACGGCGATGCCCGAGCTCGTCGCCGCGTTCCATTCGCTGGTCGGCATGGCGGCGGTCTTGGTCGCGGCGGCGGCCTTCTACGCGCCCGAAGCCTTCGGCATCGGCGCGCCCGGCGCCATCCACACGGCGAGCCTGATCGAAATGTCTCTCGGCGTCGCCATCGGCGCCATCACCTTCACCGGCTCGGTCATCGCCTTCCTCAAGCTGTCGGGGCGCATGTCGGGCAAGCCCATTCTTCTGCCGGCGCGCCATCTCATCAATATCGCGCTGGCGCTCCTGCTCGTCTTCTGCGTCGCCATGTTCTGCCGCGAGCAGAGCGCGTTCTATTTCTGGGCGATCGCGCTCTTGTCCTTCCTGCTCGGCGTCCTCATCATCGTGCCCATCGGCGGCGCCGACATGCCGGTCGTGATCTCGATGCTGAACTCCTATTCGGGGTGGGCGGCGGCGGGCATCGGTTTCACCCTCGGCAATTCGGCGTTGATCATCACCGGCGCGCTAGTCGGCTCATCGGGCGCGATCCTGTCCTACATCATGTGCAAGGGCATGAACCGCTCCTTCATCAGCGTGATCCTCGGCGGGTTCGGCGGCGAGGTGGCGGGGCCGGCCGCGGGCGCCGAACAGAAGCCGGTGAAGCTCGGCTCGGCCGAGGACGCGGCCTTCCTGATGAAGAACGCGGGCAAGGTGATCGTCGTGCCGGGCTACGGCATGGCGGTGGCGCAGGCCCAGCATGCGTTGCGCGAGATGGCGGACGGACTGAAGCAGGCGGGGGTCGAGGTGAAATACGCCATTCACCCGGTCGCGGGCCGCATGCCCGGCCATATGAACGTGCTGCTCGCCGAGGCCAACGTTCCCTACGACGAGGTGTTCGAGCTCGAGGACATCAACTCCGAATTTCCGCAGGCCGACGTCGTCTATGTGATCGGTGCCAACGACGTGACCAATCCGGCGGCGGAGGACGATCCCACCTCGCCGATCTACGGCATGCCGGTGCTCGAAGTGTGGAAGGCGGGAACGGTGCTGTTCAACAAGCGGTCGCTCGCGTCCGGCTATGCCGGCATCGACAATCCGCTGTTCTATCGCGACAACACCATGATGGTGCTCGGCGACGCGAAGAAGATGACCGAGGAAATCGCCAAGTCGTTGTAAGCCCAAAAGGGCCGGCCGGGGGCAGGTTTCGCCGCCGCAATACCATCGAAGAATCGCCGCATTGCGGCTCGATTCGACCCTTAGAGCCCTCACCCGACAGCGGCCTTTCCCGCCTCGATCCCCCCTCAAAACCCGTGGAACCTCCGCGATCGTGAACCTTTCTTAAGCATCCAACGTCTATGGGGATGGGCGAATTCCGCCCTCCGGTTCATGATATGACGCGCCGGGAAGCGCCGCGGTATCAATCAGTGGTCATAGTCGAAAGGTATTCGTTCAACCATGCTGAACCTCGTGCTCGCGCTTGCCGGCATTTTCGCGCTGATCGTCGTCATCGGCAGATTGCTGCACCGCTATTTCGTTTATCTGCCCGACAGCACGCGCATAGACCCTAGGGACGCCGGCGTTCAAGGCGTCGAGGAAGTGGTGTTCAAGGCGACCGACGGCACCAAGCTCATCGCCTGGTATCGTCCGGCGCGCGGCGCCAAGCCGACGCTGCTCTACTTCACCGGCAATAGCGGCAACACGGCCAGCCGCGCCGGCAAGATCAAGGCCATCGCTGCCGACGGCTACGGCGTGTTCATGCTCAACTACCGCCGCTATGGCGGTTCGGAGGGGCGGCCGAGCGAGTCCCGGATCGCGGCGGATGCCGTCAGCGCCTACGACTATCTGCGCGGACTCGGCGTCGCGCCGCACGACATCGTCGCTTATGGCGAGTCGCTCGGCACGGCGGTCGCGACGCGGCTGTCGCTCCAGCGTCATGTCGAGGCTCTGGTGCTCGAAGCGCCCTTCACCTCGATCGTCGATGTCGGCCGGCTGATGTGGAAGGGATTCCCGCTTGGCCTCATCATGGCCGACCAGTACCGCACCATCGAGCGGATCGGCGCGGTCAAGGCCCCGCTCTTCATCATTCATGGCGGGCGCGACGCGATCATTCCGCTCGATCTGGCGCGGCGTGTGTTCCATGCGGCGAGCGAGCCGAAGACGATGTCGGTCGTGCCGCAGGCGGGCCATAACGATCTGTTCGACCGCGGTGCCTGGGAGCGTGTGCGCGGCTTTCTCGATGCGCTCCGCCCCGTCCCTGTTTCTGCTCCGGCGGTCAAGACGCGGGCAAGAGGCGGACGCCGGGTCGAGATCGCGGCCGCGGCCAGCGGCGAGGCGCGCTAGGCGCAAAAAAGCTGATGGCCGGGAAGGCCCCGGCCATGCGGTTTCGCAGATATCGGGTGTTTGCTAGCGGCGCGGGCCGCGCGGTTTGGCTGCCGGGCCGCCGCCGCCGCCCTCGCGCTGCGCCTTCTTGCGGGCAAGCTTGCGGGCCCGGCGGATGGCCTCGGCCTTCTCGCGGGCGCGCTTCTCGGACGGCTTTTCGTAGTAGTTGCGGAGCTTCATCTCGCGGAAGATGCCTTCGCGCTGCATCTTTTTCTTCAGGGCCCTCAGGGCCTGATCGACATTGTTATCGCGAACGACGACTTGCACGAGCTTCTCTCTCTCCGCTTGGCCGAAAGATTGTCAGGGTGGGAGGCGGGAGGCCAATCGAGCCCCGGCCGGAACCGGTCAGGGTCCCGCATCCGGGAGGTGCTCTAACAGAAGGGGGGCACCTTGTCCAGACGGGCCGCGCATCACCCCTTGGGATAGAGGCGGGTAATGTGGCCCATCTTGCGGCCCGCACGCGCCTCCCTCTTGCCGTAGAGGTGGACGGCCGTATCGGGCTCGGCGGCGGCTTTTCGCCACCTCTCGACGTCGGCGCCGATCAGATTGGTCATCACCGCGTCGCTGTGGCGGCTGGTTTCGCCGAGCGGCCAGCCCGCGATCGCGCGGACATGGTTCTCGAACTGGCTGATGAGGCAGGCGTCCAGGGTCCAATGGCCGGAATTGTGCACGCGTGGCGCAAATTCGTTGACCAGAAGATCCGGCCGCTCTCCCTCTGAAGCGAACATCTCGACGCAAAGCACGCCGACATAAGAGAGCGCCTCGGCGATCTTGCCCGCGATGGACTTCGCCTCGACGCTCAAGGCGGGGGTGATGTCGGCAGGCACGCGGCTTACGGCGAGAATACCGTGCTGATGCACGTTTTCGACCGGATCGTAGAACCGTATGTCGCCCTCGCGCCCGCGCACGGCGATGACCGAGACCTCGCGCTCGAAACGCACGATGCCCTCGAGAAGCGCCGGCACGTTGCCGATGCTCGCGAGCGCGGCCGAGGCCTCGGCCGCGTCGCGGATCGGGGCTTGTCCCTTGCCGTCATAGCCGAGGCGCCGCGTCTTGAGCAGGGCAGGGAGGCCGACGCGCGGCAGCGCCGCCAAGAGATCGTCGAGCGAATCGACCGGGGCGTAAGGCGCGACGGGAATGCCGAGACCGTTCACGAAGTCCTTCTCGGCGCGGCGGTCCTGGGCCACGGCGAACGACTTTGCCGGAGGAAAGACCGGAGCGACGCGCGAAGCGGCATGAAGCGTCGCGGCAGGCACGTTCTCGAACTCGCATGTCACCACATCGACGCTTTCCGCGAAGCGCGCGATGGCCTCGCCGTCGGCATAAGAGCCGACCGATCGCGAAGCGGCGACATCGAAGGCTGGCGCGGCCGCTTCGTCGGAAAAGATGTGGGTCTTGAGGCCGAGGCGCGAAGCAGCCACGGCCAGCATGCGGCCGAGCTGGCCGCCGCCGAGGATGCCGATCGTGCTGCCGGGGGGCAGGGGGGTGTCAGGCATTATCCTCGACCGCCTCGGCAACGGCATCGGTTTGGGCGGCGCGCCAAGCCATGACGCGGGCGGCGAGGCGCCGGTCGCCGAGCGCCAGGATTTGCGCTGCGAGCAGGCCGGCATTGGCGGCCCCGGCCGCGCCGATCGCGAGCGTGCCGACCGGCACACCTGCCGGCATCTGGGCGATCGAGAGAAGACTGTCGAGACCCTTGAGCGCGCGGCTCTCGACCGGAACGCCGAGGACCGGCAGCTCGGTCATCGAAGCGGTCATGCCGGGGAGGTGGGCGGCGCCGCCAGCCCCGGCGATGATGACCTTGAGCCCGCGCTCGCGCGCGCTCGAGGCATAGGCGTAAAGCCGCTTGGGCGTGCGATGGGCCGAGACCACCTTGGTCTCGTAGGCCACTTTGAGCGCGTCGAGAACGGCTGCCGCTTCCTTCAGCGTCGGCCAGTCGGAGCGGCTCCCCATGATGATGCCGACGACGGGCTTATCATCGCTCATGCGCGATTCTCTTTAGAGGAAAGGGGTCTCGCGGAAAGCGCGCGATTATAGGGACGCGTCCCCGGTTGGCAAGGCACGTTGTCGCACCCCTCAGGCGATGATGTCGGGGAGGAGCTGGTCCTCGATACGGGCGATCTCGTCTTTCAGGGCGAGTTTCTTCTTCTTGAGGCGTTTGAGCTGGAGGGCGTCGGCGCGGCCCGATTCCTCCAAGGCGTTGATGGCGCTGTCGAGGTCGCGATGCTCTTGCTTAAGCCTGAGCAGCGTCGCCCGGAGCTCGCGAATGTCCTCGCTCTCCATCGGACGTCCCCTGCTCCTTGCCTCTCTGCGGGACGGGCGAAAGTATCGCGGCGAACCAGGAGCGGCGCAAGGGCTTGGCGTCATTTGCCAAGGGGTTAAGCCGCCCGATGGGCCGCGCCGAAGGTGACAAATCGCCCCCGATTTGTCACAATGGGCAACCGCGACCAACTGCCATGGAGGTCCGATATGGCGCTAGACGCACACCTTGAGGAGTTGTCCGAAAAGCATCGTGCCCTCGACCAAAAAATCGAAGAAGAATTGGCCCGGCCAACCTCGGACGACCTGAAGATTGCGGAACTGAAGCGTCAGAAATTGCGTCTTAAGGATGAGATTGAGCGCCTCAAGCACCAAATGAGCCATTAGGCTCGCGTTCGGGAGTTTCGCCAAGGCCGCGGGGGCGCAAGTTTCGCTTGCGCCGGGGCGGCCTTTTATTTTCTGAAATTCCCCGCCGCAATTCGGCGCTCGCCCCGCGCTAAGGTTGCGAATCACTGCCGAAGACTATTGCCGGGGAAGGGAGAACGCGAATGCGAAGCGATCGTTTCTACCAGCGCCTCCTTGGCGCCTCTCTCGCCCTCCTTTGGCTCGGTCATGCGGCGGAGGCGGCCGAGAAGAACATGACCGAGAAGGGCGAGGCCCTCGTCAAAGAGAATTGCGCGCGCTGCCACGCGATCGGCAGGGAGGGCGACAGTCCGCATACGCAGGCGCCGCCATTCCGGACCCTCTCCGCCAACTACCCGGTTTCCGATCTCGCCGAATCGCTTGCCGAAGGAATCGTGTCGGGCCATCCCGACATGCCGATCTTCGTGTTCAGCCCGCAAGACGTCGAGGCGATCATCGAATATCTCGAATCGATTCAGGAAAAGCCGGCCGCCCCCGCGGACGAACCGCAATAGGCGAGGGGCCCGGGTTCGGCTAGACGTCGGCCGCGCCCTCGGGCCACATCAGCCAGTCGCGCGCGGCGTCCTCCTCGCCCGGGGGGAAATGCTCCACCTCGCAGGACATGAAAGGCGCAACCAGGCTCGACCAGAGGTGGCGCATGTCCGGGTTGGCGACGATGGCGCAGCGGCTGAACGCCCTGAGATGCCGCAGGCTGAACTTGATGTCGTGCCAGAAGGCCGTGGCGTCCATGCCCTCGAAATCCTTGACGATCTCGAGCACGCGCACCCGGCCGTGGCGCCCGATGAAGGCCTCGAGCCGTTTAGCGACGGCATCGAATTCCTCCGTCGTGAGGCGTCCCTTGAGCTCGATTTCGACGGCTTGGGCATTGTCGTATTCCTTGTAGCTCAGCATCTGCCGTCGGCGCTCCTCGGGTGGAGAATTCTCTCTTGGCCTTTGTAGAGACTGCGGCCTTTGGCGGAAAGGTCCCGCTGGACGCGGACTTACCTCTTGCTACGGCTCGCATTTCCGCCGCCGCCGCGCGTGCCGCAGAGCTTCACGGAAAATTAGGCTTAACCGATCTATAACAGGCGGGAATTTGACACGCTCTTGCCGCGTTTCCCGGTGTAAATGGCGGCAAGGGACGGGGAGATCCGCCGATTAGCAAGCTCATCATCACGCTGCTGGTCCTCAGCGCCGCTGTCTGTGTGGCCCTTTACATGGTGGTCAGCCCTCCCACCCCGAGCAAGCGGGTGGAGGTCGAGCCGCAGACGCGGACCCTTGCCTATCAGGACAAGGTCGCGCGCGCCGCAGAGGAGGTCAAAGAGACGGTGCAAAACGCGCCGGTGGCGGCTCCCGTTCCGGACGCGGAAGCACTCCCGTCCGAGGCCGAAGCCGGCGCTCAGGTTGAGGAGCAAGGCACAACCGAGATGGCAGCCTTGCCGCAAGGGGAGGACGCGCCGCGCGATCCCAACGTTCTGCCCTGGCAGCAGCCGGGCGCGGCCGATGCGCCTCCCGGCATGGAAGCCGAGGCGGATGCGCCCATGCCGCCTCCGCCCGGTTACGACGATCCCTCCGATCCCATGGCCGGGCTTCCCGCGGATGCCGACCCCAACGCCTTCTCCGAGGACGAGCCGCAGGAATGGGTGCAGGTCTTGGTGTCAGGCGCCGGCATGCGCGGCGCGGCGTCCGAGGATGCGCCGATGCTGTTCGCCTTCCCTTACGGCCGCGTTCTCAGGGTCGTGTCGCATTATGAAGGCTGGGTCGAGGTCACCGACCCGCAGAGCGCAGCGACCGGCTGGATGCAGGCGCATCTCCTGGCGCCCGCGCCCCCGCCCGGGCATCCCGGGGTCGAGGCGATGTATGGCCCCCCGCCGGAGCGAGAGGGCTGGTTCCGGCGTCAGGGCAATGTTTTCGGCGACATGATCAATCGCGCTTTCGGCGGCCGCTAGCGCGAAGGCGCGCCTTTACGTTTCTTGGAGCGGGTTTTCTTCGCGCAGGCGATGCGATGGGCTTCGCGTGCCCACGAAGCGAGTTCCTCCGGGGACTCGAGCAGCCGCGGCGGCACCTCGTAATAAGACATGGCGACCGGGCCCTTGCCCTCCATCACATAGGTGAAGGGTTCCATCCCCTCTTCCGTGAAGGCGCGCGCGGACGTTTCGTCGGCTTTGAGATACAGCACGTCGTCGTCGAGGATGGCGAACATGACGCCGTCGGCATAAATACCGGCGCCGCCGAACATGTTGCGGATGGTGACCGGTCCGAAATCGGCGAGCAGGTCTCTGACCAGGTCCTTGAAGCCGCCGGTCACAGCCATCGCGCGCGCGCCCCTCAGACGATGGGCGAAATCGGCTCGCTGTGATCGTCGTGCGCGGGCTCGAGCGACGCATGAGCGGCATCGCGGCCGTTGGCGGCATGCCCGTTGCCGGCCCGGACCGAGGCGCCGTTGGCGGTCTTCCCCGCCACGCGAAGCTCGCGCTCGACCGCGCTGCGGGCGGCCGCGTTCTGCGTGTAGAGCGCCATATGCTCGGAATCTTCCTCGGCGACCGGCGTCAGCGCCTCGTCGTGATAGAGCTTGGCGCGCGGGTCGGCTTCCACGCTTCGCACGATGCGCTTCAGATGCCACCAGCGCCGCGCCACAACCACGACTTTCCGGGCGATGTCGGCGGCGTAGCGGCTATAGAACAGAAGCGGGGATTCGAGCGGCAGGCCCGAGCGCCGGTCGTGGCGGTATTTGATGCGGAAGATGCCCCATTGCAGCGGGTGGAGATTCTCGACCGGCACCGCGCTCGAGAACCAGAACAGCACCGGCATCAGCGAGCGGATGTTGATGCCGCTCGCATAGGCGCGGCGGACGATCGTCTCGAGGTGATCGTCGGTATAGTAGTAGCCCCAAGCGGTGCGATAGGCTTCCTTCCATTCCGCCGCGCTCATCTTGGGATGAGCGGTGACGACGTGCTCGACGTCGTATTTGTTCATGTCGGGATCCATCCACACGCCCTTTTCCCACAGCACCTTGTGGTCCTCGGAGCCCGGCAGCGGCGTGAGGATGAAAAACTCGAGCATGTCGAGCGGCAGCTCTTTCTTGATGATCTCGAGGTCGTGCCGGATGGTCTCGGGCGTGTCGTTGGGGAAGCCGAGGATGTAGCCCGCATAGGTGATGATGCCGACCCGTTTCCATTCGAGCAGCATCTTGCGGTACTCGGTGATCTTGTTCTGGCGCTTCTTGGCCGCGATCAAATTGGCGGGGTTGATGTTCTCGAGCCCGATGAACACGCGCGTGACGCCGGCGCGGCGCGACTTGTCGATGAAGTTCGGGATGCGGTGGCAGAGCGTGTCGACCTGGATGCAGAAACGGATGTCGAGGCCGTCCTCTTCGCGCAGCTTGATGATGCGGTCGTAGATCGCCTCCCAATCCTTGTTGCGCGCGAAATTGTCGTCGGTGATGAAGAAGCGGTTGACCCCCTGCTCGTAATTCATGCGGATGATCTGCTCGACGCTGTCGGGGGTGCGATAGCGCGACTTCCGCCCTTGCACGTTGATGATGGTGCAGAAGGAGCACTGGAAGGGGCAGCCGCGCCCGGCATCGAAGCTCGTGACATTGCCGATGGTGCGGCGGACGAAATCGACGGGGAGGAAAGGCGGGGAGGCGACGTCGCCGATATCCGGCAGGACCTTCATGTGGTCGTAGAGGGGTTTCAGCGCGTCTTGCGCCGCATCGACGATCGCCTCGTCGAAACCTTCCTCGGCCTCGCCGGCATAGATCGACACGCCGAGCGCTTGCGCTTGCCTGATGTCCTCGGGCAGCTCTTTCAGCATGGCGAGGCAGCCCGAGACATGGAAGCCGCCGATCAGGACCGGGATGCCGGCCGCGCGCAGGGGCCGGGCGATATCGACGGCGCGGGGGAACTCGTTCGACTGGACACCGACGATGCCGACCAAACCCTTGCCGCCATTGGCGGCGATCCGCCGCGCGATCTCGCGCGGGCGCACGCGGGTATTGGTCTCGTCCATGGCGAGGACGTCGATAGGGAGATCGGGCCCGAGCAGCTGCCGCTCGGCCGCGCCGAGGGCGAGGCTGTACACGGCGGCAAGCGAGTTCGACGGCATGGTCGAGCGCAGCCACTGCACGACATAGCCGTCATTGTCGTAATGCGACGGCTTGATCAGGATAAGTTGAAAGCGCTGGGCGCTCGTGCTGGTCTTGCTCGTCATCCCTCAATCCCAACGCGAGCCGATGTTGATGCCGCGCGATCCGATTCCGCCCCCGAAATCCGCGGATTTTGGCCCTTTTTTCAGGACCCTGAAGCACTCAAACACATTATCTCGCGGCGGTCCAATCGATTAGCGGGGCGCCTCGTCCGGATTTCCGCCCGATTGTCGTGTCTGCTCGAATTCGGCGATGTCCTTGGCCAGAAAATAATTGAGCATGGTACGGATGGTCGCGATCACCGCGAGCTTGGAGATATCGTCCCAGGTGGGTGCAACCGCCGTGCGTACGAGGTCGGCGGCAAGCGCGAATTCGAGCGCGAGCAGAATCCAGGTTGCAAAGTTGATCCAGATCTCGCGGCCGCGCATCTCGTCGGCCGCTCGCGAGACGATCGCGCCGACGAGCGACACCAGCGCCTGCGACGCGCCGAAGGCCACGACGAGGACGGCGCCCGCCTCGATCAGAAGCGCAATGTAGCTTGCGATCTCGCTGAATTGTTCTTCGAGCGGAATGGCTCAACTCCCCCCAATTCGCCTTGAGATTGGCCAAGGCCGGTGCGCCGCGCAAGTGTCCAATTGGCCTCCTCTCACACGGTCTTGGCCAGGTCGCGCAGCTTGAATTTCTGGATCTTGCCGGTCGATGTCTTGGGCAGCTCGATGAAGACGACGTGGCGGGGACATTTATAGCGGGCGAGCTTGTCCTTGCACCAGGCGATGATGTCCTGTTCCGTGACCTTGGCCCCCGCTTTGGTCTCGACGAAAGCGCACGGCGTCTCGCCCCATTTGGCGTCGGGCTTGGCCACGACCGCGGCGGCCGCGACTTCGGGGTGCTTGTAGAGGACGTCCTCGACCTCGATCGACGAGATGTTCTCGCCGCCCGAGATGATGATGTCCTTCGAGCGGTCCTTGAGCTGGATGTAGCCGTCAGGGTGCATCACGCCGAGATCGCCGGAGTGGAACCAGCCGCCGGCGAACGCCTCCTCGGTCGCCTTTTTGTTCTTGAGATAGCCCTTCATGACGATGTTGCCGCGGAACATGACCTCGCCCAGCGTCTCGCCGTCGGGCTCGACCTCCTGCATCGTCTCGGGATCCATCACCGCGAGACCCTCCAGCGCGTGATAGCGCACGCCCTGGCGGATGCGCTTGTCGAGCCGCTCCTCGGGCGGAAGCTCGTCCCAGGCGGCATGCCACTCGTTCAGGGTGGCGGGGCCGTAGGTCTCGGTCAGGCCGTAGAGATGGGTCAGCTCGAAGCCGGCGCCGTCCATGCGGGCGAGAACCGCGGCCGGGGGCGGGGCTGCGGCATGGCTGAAGGCCACGCGCTGGGGAAAGAGGCGCCGCTCGTCCTCGGTCGCGTTGAGCAGCGCCGACATGACGAAAGGCGCGCCGGAGAGATGCGTCACCTTGTGGTCGGCGATGGCGTCGTAGATCGGCTTCGCCCGCACCGCGCGCAAGCACACATGGGTGCCGGCGAGGAGCGAGATCGACCAGGGGAAGCACCAGCCGTTGCAGTGGAACATCGGCAGCGTCCAGAGATAGACCGGGTGCTGACCCATGCCGGTGGCGACCGCGTTGGCGTAGCACATCAGCGCCGCGCCGCGATGATGATAGACGACGCCTTTCGGGTTTCCGGTCGTGCCGCTGGTGTAGTTGAGGGCGATCGCGTTCCACTCGTCGTCGGGCATGACCCAGGCGAATTCGGGGTCGCCCTTCGCGATGAACGCCTCGTAGTCGAGCGTGCCGAGCCGCGTCCCTTCGACCCCGCATTCGAGGTCGCGGTAGTCGATCAGGAGCGGCTTCACCTTGACCTGCTTCAACGCCTCGGCGAGCACGGGGCCGAACTCGGTGTCGCCGATCAAGACCTTGGTGCCGGCGTGGTCGAGCATGAAGGCGATCGCCGAGGCATCGAGACGGGTGTTGATGGCGTGGAGCACGGCGCCGGTCATGGGCACGCCGTAATGGGCCTCAAGCATGGCGGGGGTGTTGGCGAGCATCACCGAAACGGTATCGCCGGACCCGATGCCACGAGCGGCGAGCGCCGAAGCAAGCTTCCGGCTTCGCGCATAGAAATCGGCGTAGGACGTCTGCGCGTTGCCGTGGACGATGGCGGTGTGATCGGGATGGACCGCGGCCGCGCGCTGCAAGAAGACGAGCGGCGTCAACGGCTGGTAGTTCGCCGGCGTCTTGTCGAGCCCGGTTTCGTAAGGATTGGCCATCGCCATCCCGCAGGACGTTTCTCCTGCTCCGACCCTAGCGAAGGGACGAGCCGATGGGCAATCGGAAACCGGGAAGACGGAGAGAGCCTAGCGGCGCTGTGAATAATAGGCGAGCGCCGCGGCGAAGCCGCCGAAGGCCACCAGCACCAACCCCAGATAGAGCACCTCGAATTTGCTCATGATGCACCCCTTCATCGGTCGAGGGGCGGAGGCTGGCGCGGCGGGGCGCCGGCTGCTTTGATCGATATCAAGAATTCAGCGCGCAGGGCTGACGCAGCGCAGCCTCACGCACGCGAGGGCGAGCGACTACTCGGTGGGGACGTCGCTCCCTTTCAACTCTTTCAGCTTGGCGAAGACGGAGTCGATGTCCGGCGTCTCCTCCTCCTCGTCGGGGGAGGTCATGACGTTGCGCGCCTCCTCGGCGAGCGTGGCGGCCATCGGCTGCTCGGGCGCGGGCTGGGGTTCGGTCTCCGCGGCGGTGCTCTCCTCGGTCGGGAGCAAGGTCCCGGCCTTGGGCGGTTCGGCAAGCCCTGCCTGCTTGCGTTCACGCTCGAGTCTCGCGGCCGCCTTCTTCACCTCGGCGTCGAGGTCGGTCTGCGAGCATAGCCCGAGCGTCACCGGGTCCTGCGCCTGGAGGTTGGGCGAGTTCCAGTGGCTCCGCTCCTTGATGGCGATGATCGTCGGCTTGGTCGTGCCGACGAGCCGCATGATCTGCGAGTCCTTGAGCTCGGGATGGTTCTTCAAGAGCCAGAGGATGGCGTTCGGCCGGTCCTGGCGGCGTGAGACGGGCGTATAGCGCGGGCCGCGCTTGGTTTTCACCTCGGGAACCTCGACCTTGGGCTCCGACAGCTTGAGCCGGTGCGAGGGATCGAGCTCGGCTTGGGCGATCTCCTCGCGCGACAACTGCCCCGACGAGATCGGGTCCATGCCCTTGATGCCATGGGCCACGTCGCCATCGGCGATGCCCTTCACTTCGAGCACGTGCAGGCCGCAGAACTCGGCGATCTGCTCGAAGGTGAGCGAGGTGTTGTCAACCAGCCAAACGGCGGTTGCCTTGGGCATCAGAGGGGTACGGTCCATGGGCTCCAAACCTTGAGAAGTCAGGCGGCCTTCCGCCCCTTCGGCGAAAGACGGAAATCGAGGTCACATGAAGGGGAAACGACGCCTATATAGGCCGTGATCCCCGCTTAAGCAATTGTCGATTACAGATCGCCGCGAACTTTCAGCACGATCTTGCCGATATGGGCCGGATCGTCGATCCGGCGGTGGGCCTCCGCCGTCCGGTCGAGGCTGAAGGTTGAATCGATCACGGGCCTGAACCTCCCTTTGGCGACGAGCGGCCAGACGCGCTCCTCGACCCCTCGCGCCATGCGGGCCTTGGCCTCTTGCGTCTGGGCACGAAGCGTCGAACCGGTGAGCGTGAGGCGCCTGAGCATGAGACGCATGAGATCGATCTCGACCTTGGAGCCTTTGAGGAAGGCGATCTGCACGATCCGCCCGTCAAGGGCAGCGGCGCGCAGATTGCGCTCGACATACTCGCCGCCCACCATGTCGAGGATCACGTTGGCGCCCTCGCCGGAGGTCGCCTCCCGCACGGCCTCGACGAAATCCTCTTGCGCGTAGTTGACGGCGCGGACGGCGCCAAGGGCCAGCGCGGCCTCCGCCTTGGCGGCGCTTCCCACCGTCGTGATCACGCGGGCGCCGAGGGCGGCGCCGAGCTGGATCGCGGTCGTGCCGATGCCGCTTGCGCCGCCATGCACGAGCAGCCATTCGCCTGGCTTGAGCGCGGCCCGCTCGAAGACGTTGTGCCAGACGGTGAACACAGTCTCGGGCAGGGCGGCGGCCTCGACCATGCTGAGACCTTCCGGCACGGGCAAGGTGGTGGCTTCGGGCGCCACGGCATATTCGGCGTAGCCCCCGCCATTGACGAGAGCGCAGACGCGATCGCCGTCCTGGAAGCGGGACGCGCCCTGACCGCGGCCGATGACGGTGCCCGCAACCTCGAGCCCGAGAAGGTCGGAGGCGCCCTTGGGCGGTGGGTAGAGACCCTGGCGCTGGAGCACGTCGGGACGGTTGATGCCGGCAGCGGCGACCTCGATCAGGACTTCGCCGGGCCCGGGCTCCGGCACGGGCCGCGTCGCTTCGATGAGCATCTCGGGGCCGCCTGCGCCCTTGGCTTCGATCGCGGTCATGGTCTTTGGCGGCATCCTCGGCTCCCGTTCGACAAAAAAGGCACGGCACCTTAGCCAGATTTGCGCGAGGTGCTAGAATAGATCGATGGACCTCGACGAACTTCAGCCGGTCAAGAAGCCCAAGGGCTACGAGCTCGGTCAGGATTTGACCAAGCTTTCGGTCGGCGAACTCAAAGCGCTGATCGACGAGCTCAAGGGCGAGATCGCCCGCGTGGAAGAGACGCTTCAGTCCAAGCAATCGTCGAAGAGCGCCGCCGAAGCCGCCTTCAAGCGCTAGCGCTCGCTTTCCCGGCGCGTCCTTTAGGTAAACCGAGGCTTAGCATTAACGCGTTCTTAGGAGTTTTCGCGTTAAGGTCCTGGTCATCCAGCCTTCTGGATCTGAGTGGCCTTTCCACTCTGTTTGACGCCTCCCTGTTATCTTCCTGAGCCGCCGCCTGGCGGCTCTTTTTTTGCCCCAATCGCCCGCTTTAACCTTGGGGGCGGATCACCGGCGCGTCTTCCGCAGCATGGCATATTATGCCCCCGGGGCTCGTGCGTAGACGGGAGTAGGGCATGGCGGGGAGATCAAAGAGCGGGGACCGCGACGGTAACGTTACGGTCTCATTCGGCGCTAAGTTTGCGCGCTCCGACCAATTTAAGACAGTTTTTCGCGAGGGCATGGCCCTGGTCGAGGCCGCGGCGACCTATCTCGACGGCGATGGGCGCAAAGAGGCGCGGAAGCTCAGGCCCCCCCATTCGCTCGCTTACGCCACCGAAAGCATGCGGCTCACCACGCGGCTGATGCAGCTTGCCTCCTGGCTCCTGATCCGCCGCGCCGTGTGCGAGGGCGAGCTCACGCCCGAGCAGGCCAAGGAGGAGCAGAGCAAGATCAAGCTGCCGGTGATCGGGGCCGAGCAATCGGCCGTGCCGCGCGATTTCGCCTCGCTGCCGGAGCGCTTGCGCGAGCTGATCGAGCAGAGCCTCAAGCTCCAGGAGCGGGTCATCCGCCTCGACCAGATGCTCGGCAACGAGGCGCCGCAAGGAGGCCTCGCCGACCACCCGCTCAAGACGCAGCTTTCGCGTCTCCGGTCAGCCTTCGGCAACGAGGCCGAATAAGGCCTTTCGGCGAACGCCGACGCTCTATTTGAGGAAGCCTTCGTATTTCCGCTTGAAGCGGGTGAGACGGCCGCCGCGATCGATCAGATGCTGGCTGCCGCCGGTCCAGGCCGGGTGCGTCTTCGGATCGATGTCGAGCTTGAGCGTCTCACCCTCGGCCCCGTAGGTCGAATAGGTGAGGAACTCGGTGCCGTCGGTCATCACGACCTTGATCTGGTGATAATCCGGGTGGATGTCCTTTTTCATGGCTTTCGGCCTTCGCGAAATTCGGCGGATTGGGTTGAGCGGAGCCTATAAAGGAACTTGCCGGAGGCCGCAAGGCTGCGCCGTATGGGCGCGCGCCTCGACCCTTTCCGCCGGCCGCTTCCGCCCTTAATGTCCGGCGCAAACAATCAGTCTGGGCCCATTCTTCGTGCCGTCGATCGAACCAAAGCGTGAAGGCCGGTCGCGCGACCGGGAAAGCGAGACAGTCAGCGCCGGAAACGGGGAGACGGGGCGCGCCTCGCTGCGCTCGCTCGGTGCGCTCAAGCCCTATTTTTTCCGCCACAAGGGCATGCTCGCCGTGGCGCTCGCCGCGCTCGTCGTCTCCGCCGGCGCCACCCTTGCCGTGCCGCTCGCTGTGAGGCGGATGATCGATCTCGGCTTCGCAGGGATCGACAGCGGCCTCATCGACAAGTATTTCGCGACGCTGGCCGGCATCGGCCTCATCCTCGCGCTCTCGAGCGCGGCGCGCTTCTATGCCGTGAACTGGCTCGGCGAGCGGATCGTCGCCGACATTCGCCGCGACGTGTTCGCGCATCTCACGGGACTGAGCCCGGCCTTCTTCGAGGTCGCGCATTCGGGCGAGATAATGTCGCGGATCACGGCCGACACCACCCAGGTCAAGGCGGTGGCCAGCACGGCGATCTCGCAGGCTTTACGCAACATCCTGCTCCTGGTCGGCTCGGTCGCGATGATGATCGTGACGAGCGCGAAATTGTCGCTCGCCGTGCTCGTCGCCATTCCCGTCATCGTCCTGCCGCTCGTCGCCTATGGCCGCTCGGTGCGGCAGCGCTCGCGCGAGGCGCAAGATACGCTGGCGCAGGCCTCTTCCTACGCGAGCGAGAGCCTGGCCCAGGTGAGGGTGATGCAGGCCTTCACGCACGAGAAGGAAGCGGCCGCGCGGTTCGGCTCGGCCGTCGAGCGCTCCTTCGCCGCCGCCAATGCCCGGGCCAAGGCGCGCGCCGGCCTTACCGCCATCGCCATCTTCCTCGTCTTCGCCAGCGTCGTCGGCGTGCTGTGGTACGGCGCTCAGGAGGTTCTCGCGGGCGTCATGACCGGGGGCAGGCTGTCGCAATTCGTGCTTTACGCCGTGCTCGCGGCCTCTTCCGTCGGGGGCTTGAGCGAAGTCTGGGGCGACGTGGCCCAATCGATGGGCGCGGCCGAGCGGCTCGGCGAAATGCTGAAAGCGAGGTCGAGCATCGTCTCGCCGCCCAATCCCAAGGCGCTGCCGCTGCCGCCGCGGGGCGAGATCGCCTTCGGCGACGTCTCCTTCTCCTATCCTTTGCGGCCCGATGCGCGCGCGCTCGACCGCGTGAGCTTCCGCATCGCGCCGGGCGAGCGGGTGGCGCTGGTGGGGCCGTCAGGCGCGGGCAAGACGACGATCTTCGCGCTCCTTCTGCGCTTCTATGACGCCGATCGCGGCAAGGTCGAAGTCGACGGAGTCGGCGTCGGCGAAGTCGCGCTCGATGCGCTTCGCGCCCGCTTCGCGCTCGTGCCGCAAGACACCGCGCTCTTTGCCGACACCGTCGCCGCCAACATCGCCTATGGCGCCAAGGGCGCGAGCCGCCAGGCGATCGAGGAAGCCGCGCGCGCCGCCTTCGCTCACGATTTCATCGTCGCCTTGCCCAAGGGCTACGACACCATGCTCGGAGAGGGCGGGGTCACGCTTTCGGCCGGGCAGCGCCAGAGGATCGCGATCGCGCGCGCGGTGCTGCGCGACGCGCCCATCCTGCTCCTCGACGAGGCGACGAGCGCGCTCGACGCAGAGAGCGAGACGCTGGTGCAGCGCGCGCTCGACAAGATCATGGAAGGCCGCACCACGCTCGTGATCGCGCATCGTCTGGCGACGGTGACGGGCGCCGACCGCATCCTCGTCCTCGACCAGGGGCGCCTGGTCGAGGAGGGGACGCATCAAAGCCTGATCGGCAAAGGCGGCATCTACAAGCGCTTGGCCGAATTGCAGTTCGCGCCCGACGCGGCCGAGTAGGGTGGGCGGGCATGCAGCGAAGCCCCAGAGCACTATTCCATCGAACTGGGTCGTGACCCCCCTCTTACTCCCCCGTTCCAGGGGGGAGGAAAATTGAGAGCGGCACATCACTCTCCCTCCCCCTGCAAGGGGGAGGGTCGGGGTGGGGGTCGGAGGCCTGGCTCAATCTGACCGAATGATGCTCTAGCGCTCGGTCAGCTTCAATTCGATACGGCGGTTCTTGGCCAGCGCTTGCTCGCTGTCGCCGCCGTCGAGCGGCTGGAACTCGCCGAAACCGGCCGCGACCAGCCGGTTCGCCGGCACGCCCTGATCCATCAGATAGCGCACGACCGAGATGGCGCGGGCGCTCGACAGTTCCCAGTTCGAGGGGAACTCGGGCGTGGCGATCGGCCTGATGTCGGTGTGGCCGTCGATCCGCATCACCCAGGCGATGTCGGGCGGGATCTTGGTCTCGAGATCGCGCAAGGCGGCGGCGAGCTTGTCGAGCTGGAACGTCGCCTCGGGCCGGAGCCCGGATGAGCCGGTGTCGAACAGAACGTCGGACGGGAACAGGAAACGATCGCCGACGATCTCGAAGTCGGAGCGGTTGCCGAGCGCTTCCTTCAACTTGCCGAAGAAATCGGAGCGGTAGCGGGCGAGCTCCTGCACCTTCTTGGCAAGGGCCACGTTCAGCCGCTGGCCGAGATCGGCGATCTTGGCTTGGCTCTCCTTGTCCTTGGCCTCCGAGGCCTCGAGTGCTTCCTGGAGCGAGGCGAGCTGGAGCCGGAGCGCCGCGAGCTGCTGGTTCAGCATCTCGACCTTGGCGAGAGCGTCGTTGGTGATCTTCTTCTGCTCGTCGAGGGAGGAGCTGAGCACGCGGACGCGGTCCTCGGCGCCTTGGGTCTGGCCGCTCGCCGCGCCGAGCAAGCCGGTCAGGCGCTCGTTCTCCTTGTCCTTGTCGCTCAAGGTCGCCTGGAGCGCCGCGAGGCTGTCCTGGACCGATTCCTTCTTCGAGCGTTCGAGCGCGAGCAGCTCGGTCAGCTCGGCGAGCTGGCGGTTCAGCTTCGTCAGCATCGTGTCCTTGCCGCTCGCGGCCTGGGTGACGACGAAATCCGTGAGCATGAACAGCGCCATGAGGAAGGTCACGACCAGGAGCAGCGTCGAAAGCATGTCGACGAAGCCGGGCCAGTAATTGGCCTGGAACCGGCCGCGGCGGGCGCGCGCCAAAGACATGACTACTTCCGCTCCTCACGCATCGGCAGCTTGGCCTTGTCGGTGATCTGGCGCAGGACGGTGGCGAGTTCCTGCTGCTGCTGCGCCTGCTCGTCGGCCCATTCGCGCACGACTTTCTGCTCGGCGCGCATCTGCCGGATCAGCTTGTCGACACCCGCGGCGAGGTCTTTCACCGCATCGCCGGTATTGTCGTTCAGCAGTTTCATCTCGACCTTCTCGTTGAGATCGGTGAGCGAGCGCTGCATGTCGAGAAGGGCGAAACGGACTTGCGGCGCCATGCCGGCGGCGCCGGGCGCTTCGGCCACTTGCAGCTCGGTGATGCCCGAGAGCCAATCCTCGAGCTCGTTATAGAAGCGGCCTTGCGCGTGTCCGGCTTGCAGGTCGAGGAAGCCGATGATGAGAGAGCCGGCAAGGCCGAACATCGAGCAGGAGAAGGCGGTGCCCATGCCTCTGAGCGGTCCGGCCAGACCTTCCTTCAGTTGATCGAACAGGAGCACGCTTTCGCCCGCGTTGGTGTCGAGCGCGTTGATGGTGTTGCCCACGGTGCTCACAGTCTCGAGCAATCCCCAGAAGGTGCCGAGCAGGCCGAGGAAGATCAGGAGGCCGATCAGGTAGCGCGTGGTCTCGCGCTGCTCTTCGAGACGGGATGCGACCGAATCGAGCAGCGAGCGCATGGCCCCGGTCGCGAGCGAGAGCTGGCCGGTGCGGTCGCGCAGCATGGTCGCCATCGGCGCGAGCAGGACGGGGCTCTTCTCGACGGTGAGTCCGGGATCGGAGATGCGGAAATTGTTGACCCAGTTGATCTCGGGATAGAGCCGCAAGACCTGACGGAAGGAATAGACGACGCCGACCACGAGCACGCCGATGATGAGTCCGTTGAGGCCGGGATTGGCGAGGAAGCTCCGGCGCAACTGCCCGGTCTGTCCGTCGAGGATGATCGCAAGCAGAATTGCCAGGATGAGGAAAAGGGTCATGCGCCAGAGGAAGACCTGAGGGCGCGTGAGTTTGACCTTGTAAGTGACCGGTGCCATGCGCTGCCGTGGTTCTAGCCGCCGAGGACTTAAGCTTAACCGAATACTACCGTGGGCAAAACGGCAACCTCAGGGCGGCCGTTCCCTCGACGGGCAACCGGGGGCCGGGTCAAACCCTCATCCCGAGGAGCCGCCGAAGGCGGCGTCTCGAAGGATGCCAACCGGACACCATGCTTCGAGACGCGCTCCTTCGGAGCGCTCCTCGCATGAGCCCTAGGCTGCGCCTTGAGCCACTAGGCCGCGCCCTCCGGCGCGGTCAGGCGCCAACGCCCTTGATGAGCTTCAGAAGCGTGCGCTGGATCGGCTCGTTGCCGGCGACGACGCTGCCTTGCGCCAGCACGGCGTCCTTGCCCTCGGCGTCGCTCACGAACCCTCCGGCCTCGCGCAGGATGACGATTCCGGCGGCGAGGTCCCAGGGCCGCAGGTTGCGCTCCCAGAAGCCGTCGAGCCGGCCGGCCGCGGTCCAGGCGAGGTCGAGCGAAGCGGCTCCCAGCCGGCGCACCCCGGCCGACGCCGCCATGACGGCACCAAGCTCGGCAAGGTAGAGATCGTGCCCGGGGCGTCCGCTATGGGGGATCCCGGTACCGATGACGGCGTCGGCGAAATCCGACCGCGCCGCCACCCTGATGCGCCGGTCGTTGAGGAAGGCGCCCTTGCCCTTCTCGGCGGTGAAGAGCTCTTGCGTGGCGGGGTTGAGGATCAGTCCGGCCACGAGTTCCCCTTCGCGCTCGAGGGCGATCGAGATGGCGAAATGGGGAATGCCGTGCAGATAGTTGGTGGTCCCGTCGAGGGGATCGACGATGAAGCGGTGGGTGCGATCGGCGCCTTCGATCGCGCCGCGCTCCTCCAGGAGGAAGCCGTAGCCCGGCCGCGCGCGGGCGAGCTCGCCGTGCACGATCTCCTCGGCGCGATGGTCCGCGGCGCTGACGAAATTGGCGGGACCTTTGAGCGAGACCTGGAGCTGCTCGACCTCGCCGAAATCGCGCGCGAGGGAGCGGGCCGCCTTGCGGGCGGCGGCGAGCATCACATTCATCAGCGCCGAGGCGGGCATATTCGGTCTCTGTCATTGTCATTGCCCGGCGTGCCGGGCCATCCAGTGTCCCCGGGGTCTCGTGAAGAGTCCGAGGCTGTCAGTCACGGGATGCCCGCTTTCGCGGGCATGACAAGTCAAACGCTCAAATGGTTCTAATCGGCGCGGCGGACGTAAGTGATCTCGTTGGTATCGACCACAACGCGCTCGCCGACGGCGATGAAAGGAGGAACCATGACGCGGACGCCGTTCTCGAGCATCGCCGGCTTGTAGGACGAGGCCGCGGTCTGGCCCTTCACCACGGGCTCGGCCTCGACGACGGCGAGCGTCACCTGATCGGGCAGAGAGATGCCGATCGGACGTCCCTCGTGGCTTTCGACCGTCACCTTCATTCCGTCCTGAAGGAAGGCCGCGCGCTCTTCGAGGAAATCGGACGGAATGTGGATTTGGTCGTAGGTATCCACGTCCATGAAGGTGAGCATGTCGCCTTCGGCGTAGAGGAACTGGTAGTCCTTCTGCTCGAGCCGCACGCGCTCGACCGTCTCGGAGGAGCGGAAGCGCTCGTTGAGCTTGGTGCCGTCGATCAGGTTCTTGAGCTCGACTTGCGCGTAGGCCGGTCCCTTGCCGGGTTTGACGTGCTGCGTCTTCACCGCGACCCAGAGCCCGCCTTTGTGCTCGATCACGTTGCCGGGTCTGATTTCGTTGCCGTTGATCTTCATGGACCGCCTTAAAGGGAAAGCTGAAAGCAGGCCTTTAAGACGCGCGGGAGAAGCGCTGTCAAGCGGCAGCGCGCGCGCTTGGCTACTCGCTCAGGCGGTGGCTCCGCCAATCCGCGGCCGCATCCTCCGCCTTGGCGCGCTGTTCCGGCGTGAGCTTCGACAGCGCGATGTCGAGCGTGAAGTCGCTCACGCCGGCGGAACGCGCGAGCAGATGCCATTTGGCGGCCTGAACCGGATCGGCCGTCACCGCCACGCCGTTGGCGTAGAGCCGCGCCAGCCGGTTCTGGGCCACGGGGTTGCCCTGCTCGGCGGAAAGCCGGAAGAACTTGGCCGCGCGCGCTTCGTCCACGGGCACGCCGTGGCCCTTGAACAACATGACGCCGTACTCGACCTGGGCGTCGGCAAGGCCTGCTTCGGCCGCGCGGCCGGTCCACTCCGCCGCCTTCTGCTTGTCGGGCGGCACGCCGCGCCCGAACTGGTAGAGGGTGCCAAGGTCGTATTGCGCGCGCGGATTGCCGGCCGAAGCGGCCTTCTGCATCCATTCCGCGGCCTTGGTCTCGTCGGCGGGACGCCCTTTGCCCTGGAGATAGACCACCGCGAGGTTGTATTGCGCGGCGGGATTGCCGCTCGCGGCCGCCTTCTCGAACAGGTTGGCGGCGATGTGGAGATCCTTCTTTACGCCGAGACCTTCGGCGACCATGAGCCCGAGCGAAAATTGCGCGTTGGCGTCGCCGAGGTCGGCCGCCTTGGCATAGGCGTCGGCCGCCTTGCCGAAGTCTTGCGCCACCCCAAGCCCCTCGGAATAGATCTCGCCCATGAGCGTGTAGGCTTCCCTAGAGCCTTTCTCGGCCTCCTCTTGGGCGAGCTTCAGCGCGGTCAGGTAGCGGCCTTGGGCGTAGGCGGCGTAAGAAGGGTTTTCCGCCGCGACGGCGTGCGCAGGCGCAAGCGCCTGAGCCAGCGCCGCGGCCACGATGGCGGCGCACACGCGAAAAGAAGTCACGCCGCCCTCCGTGCCGCGCGCACCGCGCGATCGATCTCGGCGATCAGCCGGGCGCCATCGTCATCCCCCCAGAGGCTGATTGGGGGCGCGATGAAATCGGCGCCGCGTTGGGCGCATAGCGCCGCATCCTCGGCGCTCGCCACGTTCCAGGCGACGCAAGGCACGACGAAAATCTCCGACCACCAGGCGATGAGCTCGGCGCGCCGGTCGGCGGCGCCGCTATCGCCTTCGCCCTCGGGGCCGAAGGCGACGTAATCGGCGCCCGCCTCGGCCAGAAGCATGGCATCGTGGCGGCTAGAGCCGCAAAAGACGCCGATGTTCGCTTCACCGCCCAGAATTTGGCGGGCCTCGGCGTAAAGCGTTGGATCCGCGGCGAGATGCACGCCATCGGCGCCGATTTGCGCGGCGAGACGCGCATCATCGGCGACGAGACAAGCGAGCCCGCTCGCTTGCACCAGACCGACCAGGGATGCGGCGTCGCCGTTGGCTTGCGGCGAACCAGAACAAAGCAAGACGCCGGCGGTATCGGTGCTGGCGATGGCGTGGGTAAGCCGGTTCACGAGGTTGGCCGAAGGCTGCATCGGAAACGGGAGGTATAACCGGCAATGAGGCTTGATTTCGGCCATGCGTCTCAAATCATGGGTCTCGCGACCGCCGTCAATGTCAGCGGGCGGAACAAAACGACCGCATGCATCGTTCATGCATCGTTGTTGAATCAATTCTACGCGTCAACACATTGACATCAAGCCGCCGGTCCAGCAGCCTGAGGGAAGCTGGCAAGAGGAACGGCACCTCAAGCGGGGAGGGTGCAGCGATGAGCCAATCCGATGCCCTGCAGCGGGCTGCCGAGCGGCTCGACATGGCGGTCGAGGAGCTTGAGGCGTTCTTGCGGCAGACCTTTGCCGAAACCGAAGACGGCATCTCGCTTGCCGGCTTGCGCGAGAAGGTTCGCTTCCTCACCGAAGAACGCGACAGACTGCTCAAGGAGCTCGATGCCGAGAGGGCGCGCGCGCATCGCCTCGCGGCGGCCAATGAGGAAGTTTCCGGCCGGCTCTCGGCCATGATGGTGACACTCAAGGACTTGATGCCGGCCACCCCCAGGTAGATCATGCCGGGGCTGGAGGCCGGGGGCTGTCATGGGTCTGGTCACCGTCGTTCTGTACGGCC
>JBFWTF010000007.1:0-28420 GCA_050247995.1 Methyloceanibacter sp.
TCGTGCACGGTCGCGACGCCGCCGATCGCGCAGCCGAGACGGCGCGGACGACCTTCGAGCAAGGCGCGATCGCCGTCACCCTGCCCACGATCGAGATTTCCCGCACGGAACTGGAAAAAGGCTGGGGCGTGCTCACCGCAAGCCTCCATGCCGGGTTCGTCGCCTCGACCGGCGAGGCGCGGCGTCAAATCAAGAGCGGCGGCCTCAAGGTCAACGACGAAGCGGTGACGGATGAGAAGCGGAAACTGACGCTCGCCGACCTCACGCCGGAAGGCGTCATCAAGCTCTCGCTCGGCAAGAAGCGTCACGTCCTCATCAGGCCGGCGTGAACCTTACTGAGCCGGCAGCCCGAATTGGTTCGGCACCGCGCCTGGCACCATGTAGGACGAGGTTTCGGGCTTGACGTTGGGATCGGGCACGGTGCCCGTGAACTCGAAGATCTGCCGGAAGATGCCGGGCGTCATCACCGACATCGGATTGACCAGCACGGCGGGGTCGTCGAGCTTGCCCTTGATGGCGAAAGTGATGCCGACCACGCCCTCGCCCTCGCGGCCGACCAGCACGCGGCCGAGGAGCGGGATCTGGCCCAGCGCCGAATTCAAACCGTAAAGGGGCACATAGGTGCCCCCCAGCTCGACCATCTCCGCCTTGAAATCGACCGTGCCGCGCATGGTCGCGCCGAGCAGCGGCCCATTGATATAGGCGTCATGCAGGCGGAACTTGCCGCCGCCGACGGAAAACGGCGCACGCAACTGGTTGAAGCCGATGCGCTGGCGGGTCACTTGCTGCTTGCGCGTGCCGGGTCCGAGAACCGCGGCTGAGTTCGGATCGGTGAGAACCTCGGACACGACGGAATCGCCGAGCACAACGAAGTCGCGCGCCCACAGCGTCCCGCTCTTGGTTCCCGGCCCGCCGGCGTCGAGATTGACCTGAAGCGAGGCCTCGCCGCCCTCGACGCTCGGATAGAAACCGACGAGACGGAACGCATCGCCCGCGTTGCGGGCTTCGGCTTCGACCATGCGCGCGCCCTCTTTCTGCACGAGCTGCACCGCGGCGGGCGCCTTGCCGTTCAGTTCGGTCCTGGCATCGAGGGCGATGACCTGGCCGTTGCGCTTCTTCATGGTCACTTCGACGTTGTTGGCCGTCGTGTTGTAGAAGCCGACGACCGTGCCGATCCTGGCGGTCAAGTCGATGCCGAAGGGGTCGTCGGGCTCCTCGGAGCCCTCGAGTTGGCCGGCCGAGAACAGCGATTGGAAGAACTGTCTGCCGTCGTAGCTCGGGCCTTCGGCGGTGATTTCGAGCACTTGGTCGTCGCGGACGACGGCGTTGATCTGCATGTGCGTCAGGTTGTTGACGGAAAAATCGGAGAAGTGAAATTCCTTGAGATGCTGCGCGGCATCGAGCGCGATTCCGCCCTGGATGTCGATGTCGTCGCCGAGGATCTTGAGATTGTCGAGAACGGCCGAGCCATCCTCCTGGGGCACGAAGTCGAGCTGAAGCGTGGCGGCGCGGCCGGCGGGCTTGGTCCAGCCGAGGCCGCCGAACAGAATCTCCGCGTCGGTGAGGTCGGCTTCGAGGGCCATGGCCGTGGGCGTGTCGCCGCCGCCGAGCCGCGCCACGCGCAAGGTGACCGGCGTCGGTCCCTTCACGAGGTGGTTCACTTTAAGTCCGAGTTGCTCGCGCGTCGCGGCATCGAGGCGCGCGGTGACCTGGAGCGGCGGCTGCTGGGCATCGGGCGCGCGGAAGACGCGTTGCCAGGAGAGTTCGGCCGGGACGCCCTTGATGCTGATCGCGCCCATGGCCTGGAGACTCTGATCGGTGAGGATCACATCGAGCGAGCCGCCCGCCACATCGACATTGCCGGCGATATTGCCGGTTAGCGCGTCGTTCAGGCGCGCCTGGCCGTTGACCTTGATCTGCTCGAAGGTGAGATCGGCGAGGAGCGGCATCGACAGGGAAAAACCGCCTTCGGCCGTGCCGCCGAGAAAATCGGGCTTCATGCCGACGCTTTGCAGATAGCCCAGCGGCTCATGATCGAGGAGCTCGAGCACGGTCGGCGTCTCGCCGCCCGCCCTGAAGACGATGTCGCCCCGCTGCGGATCGGTGCGAAGGTCGGGAATGGAAAACCGGCCTTGGCTGAGGGCGATCACCCGGCCCGAGGGCGCCGTGATCTTGCCTTGCGGAATATCGACGGCGAATTTCGTCCCCGACACGGTCAGCGTGGCCTCGGAGGTGACGACCGGAGGCATCTCCGTGAGGTAGGCGATGCTCATGCCGGAGAGCTTCAGATCGACGTTGACCGCCTCGGCGGGAACCTCGCCGCCCGCCTTGAGCGCGGCAATTTCGGCCGGACCGAGATTGACGGCGAATTTGCCGCCCAGCACCTGGCCGCCGCTCACCCGTTCCAGCACCCAGGCGCGCGCCTTGCCGGCGAGGAATTTCGGCCAGAACCGCTTGAGGACATCGACCGGCATCGGGCTCATCTCGCCCGCGAGGCGAATGTCCTCGGCCCCGTCCCGATCGACGGCGGTGCCCGCCAGCGCGATCGAGGCATTGCCCGCGCGGATGACGAAGCGGGTGAGGTTGAGGCGGCCTTCGTGCGGAATGAAGCTTCCCGTCGCCCGCCACTCATCGACTTTCATCGGGGCGAGGCCGAATTCTTCGACCGCGAGCACGGCCGGAAGCGCCTTGATGTCGAAATTCCACGCCACGGGCGCGCCGCCCGGCCCACGCTCGGGCCGGAGCAGGCCGCTGAAGGTTGCGCGGCTCTTCCCCCAATTGAGCGTGGACGGGGCGATCTCGATTGCATCCCTCGCCTCGATATAGCGCACCTTGACGCGGCCGCCGTCGATCCGCAGCGGACTATCGGGGTCCCATGGCGGAGTGATCTGTCCGGTCTCCAAGCCGAAATCGGCCGAGCCCGATACGAAGTCCCCGGCATTGGACAGCTCGACGCTCGCCTCGCCATTCACCACCATGTCGAGCGCGCGAAGCAGGCCGAGGGAGGAGAAGTTGCCGGCAATTCCCGACGGAACGAGATTCTGGATCAAGGCGGTGACGGCGAGACTCTGGCGCCGCGTCTGCTCGGCCGCGCGCATCTCGAGCTGCCAATCGCCCTTGGCGGAGGCGATATTGGCTTGGCTGACGAGAACGCTGCGCGCGTTGTGATGCTCAAGGTCGATGGAGAAGTCGGGCACTTGCCACGACGTCTGCGTGCCGCTGTGGTTGAGCACGACGAGCGCGTCCTGAACGCCGAAGCGCGTCAGGTAGGAGCTGTCGCCCTTGCGCGCGCGCTCGAACACTTCGGCGACCGTCCGCGTCACGTCGAGCACCTGGCCGCCGCCCGATCGCTCGGCTTGACGCTTGACGATCACCGATTCCGGCACCCCGGTCTCGGGCGAAGGCGCGGCCGCTTGCGGCGGCGCGGCGTCGGGAAGCGCCGGTTCGGCGTCGGGAAGCGCCGGCTCGGCGCCGTTGGCGGAAGGACGCGAAAAGCTGAGCGAGAGGCCCCGGCCGGGCTCGTGCGTCAGGAGGAGGCGCGGACCGATGAAATCGACGCTGCCCGGCGCGAGCCGCCCGGACAGAAGCGCGCTCCCGCTCAGGCCGATGGCCGCAAGCGGCGCTTGGGCGAGGATTGCGCCGTCGGCGTCAACCAGACGGATATTGCGCAGACGGAACAGCACGCCCGGACCGTCGGGCGCGCGTTGCAAGATGGCGTCGTCGATCTTGACGCTGACCCCGTCGAGCTCGCGATTGATCGCCTCCTCGATGGAGGAGACAAGGCCGGTAAGGGAGACCGGGCCGCGGGCGAGCCGGCCATATCCGAGAACGATGACAACCAGTCCGATGACGAGAATGCCGGCGAAAATTTCCCGGGTCACATGTGCGCCGCGCGAGGACAGCTTCCTCAGTTCGACCTGAACCGGCTCGGGAACGCGGCTGACGAGCGCCCGGCTGCGCTCGGGCAGAGCGAGGATGACCTTGCTGCTCTCGGCCGTCAGCTTGACGAGGGCGTTCGAGATCGGCTGATCGGCTATCTTGCGGGCGCCGAGCCGCTCCATGCCGGCGCGCCACCACGCCGGTCCTTCGGTCCGCATCCGAAGCGAAACCGCGCGCGCCCATGCGCGCAATGACTGGATCGCCCTGCCACTCTCGGTGGTCAGTTTCGCGAGAGCGCCTACGATCGCTTCGCTCATTCCGTCAGATCCCGCAGCGACCAAGCCCAAGACGCACGATTCGCCCTGCTCCAGGCGGGCGAAGCTACGTTACACGACGCGGGCCTCGCCGCCCCATTACGAACGCGACGCCTAACGTGTCTACGGCCTTGTGTCGGCATCCCCCCGCTCGAGCCCCCCAAGCTCCACTGGCGCCCAGCGTAAGGTAAGGGCTCAAGGCATAAGAGGCGGTAAAATCGGCCAAAGGAAGGCGGTTTTTGCGGTCCTGTCCGAGGCTT
Organism: Methyloceanibacter sp.; assembly: GCA_050247995.1. Lineage (GTDB taxonomy): Bacteria > Pseudomonadota > Alphaproteobacteria > Rhizobiales > Methyloligellaceae > Methyloceanibacter. The sequence continues at coordinate 4,454 of JBFWTF010000007.1, forward strand.
AACCCCGCTTCCGCGAGGCCAGTCTGAGCCGGGAGAAGCCTCATGACAACGCGTGGTCGAGACGATATTGTCATATCAGGAGTGGGCGCTGCGTTTCGGGCCCTGACGGAACTCCAAAGCAATCCCTGGAACATGGTTCGTCGTGGGATCGCACCGGTTCGCAAGGGTTGCGTCAGGGGACTGAGTTTTTTGGCGCCCGGGGTCACAGTTGCGATGGGGAGGTACCGGTCATGTTCACCAAGAAGCCCGAGTCGGGCGAAAGTATCACGAAAATGGGCGGCGAGCGCTCGGCTGAGCTGAAGACGCCCTTCACCGAGCGGCCCGCAACCTATTCGAGCAAGAGCCCAAGCCCCGCTGCGAGCAAGATGGTCCCCTCGATCATCGGCGAGGATCTCAGCATCACCGGCAACGTCACCTCGAAGGGTGAAATCCAGGTCGATGGCGAGATCCAGGGCGACATCAATTGCGGCTCGCTGCTGCTCGGCGACAAATCGCAAGTGATCGGCGGCGTTGTCGCCGAGGATGTCGTCGTGCGCGGCCGCGTGGTCGGCTCGATCAGAGGCTTGCGTGTCACCCTCCAGGCCCAATCGCATGTCGAGGGCGATATCTTCCATCAGAGCCTCGCCATCGAACAGGGCGCGTATTTCGAGGGCAAGTCGCGCCGGTCCGACAATCCGCTGGCGGAAATCAAGGCCCCGTCCGGAAACGGATCGCGCCACGAGAAGCCGGCCGCCTCGGACAGCAAGTCCAAGGACGAGTCGAGCGCGATTCCGACGCACGCCGCCGAATAGCGCCGCGCCGCCGCGTTACCGCGACTGACCGGCAGAAGCCGCTCAGGCTTTCTGGTCGGCGTGAATGCGCTCGGCCAGCGCCGCCTCGATGAAGCGATCGATGTCGCCGTCAAGCACCGCGGACGGATTGGTGCTTTCCACGCCGGTGCGCAAGTCCTTCACCAGCTGATAGGGCTGAAGCACGTAGGACCGGATCTGGTGGCCGAAGCCGATATCGGATTTGGCGGCGGCGGCGGCCTGCGCTTCCTCTTCGCGGCGCTTGAGTTCGGCCTCGTAGAGCCGCGCCCGCAACATCGCCCAAGCCGTGGCCCGGTTCTTGTGCTGCGAGCGCTCGTTCTGGCACTGCACGACGATGCCGGTCGGAAGATGGGTGATGCGCACCGCGCTGTCGGTGGTGTTGACATGCTGTCCGCCCGCGCCCGAGGAGCGATAAGTATCGATGCGCACATCCTTCTCGTCGATCTCGATCGCGATCGTGTCGTCGATGGCGGGGTAGACCGAGACCGAGGCGAAACTCGTGTGACGGCGCGCATTGGAATCGAAGGGTGAGATGCGCACGAGGCGGTGGACGCCCGATTCCGTCTTCAGCCAGCCATAGGCGTTGGCGCCCTTGACCAGGACGGTCGCCGACTTGATGCCGGCTTCTTCGCCGTAATGCTCGCCGATGATCTCGACCTTGTAGCCGCGCCCTTCCGCCCAGCGCACATACATGCGCTCGAGCATCTGCGCCCAGTCCTGGCTCTCGGTGCCGCCGGCGCCGGCATGGATCTCGACATAGGCGTCATTGGCATCGGCCTCGCCCGACAGCAGCGCCTCGACTTCGCGCGTGTGGGCTTCCTGGCGCAGGCGGAGAAGCGCCTTCTCGGCCTCGGCGACGACGTGCTCGTCCCCCTCCTCCTCGCCGAGTTCGATGAGCGCGACCTGATCGTCGAGTTCGGCGACAATGCGGTCAAACGCGCCGAGCGCGTTTTCGAGCTGCTGGCGCTCGCGCATCAGGGCTTGCGCGCGGCGGCTGTCGCTCCAGAAGTTAGGGGCCTCGGCCTCGCGATCGAGTTCCACCAGCCTCAGCTTGGCGCGATCGGGGTCAAAGATGCCTCCGGAGCAAGGTCAGGGATTCTCTGATGTCGTTGACGACCGACTCGGTTTCGGTGCGCATCGTGTCCTCGAAAATGAATGGATGAGACCTGCCGCCGAAGGGAGCCTCGCGGCGGCATCAGGTCAACTACATAGGAACTAGTAGAGGCCGCCAGTACCCGATGTCAAAGCGCGATCGTTGCCGGGCGTCGGTCCCCGCCCCAAGGGCGGCGGCGCCGGCGGCGCTCCGTAGCCCGGGGGCGGCGGCGGCGCGTAGCCATCGGGGGGCGGCGGCATGGACCCGTCTTCGGCGACTTCGCCGCCTTCAATGATCTCGACCGAGCCCGCGGGCTCCTGGCCGGGCTTGAATGCCTCGACAATCGCCGACTTGTCGCCGGCACCGGCCGGCATGCCGCTCTTGTGGTTGACGCGCACGAGCTTGATGCCGGCGGGCGCACGGAACGGCACCGGCGGCACATCCTTCAGCGCCTCGCGCAGGAAGTCGCGCACGACGGGCGCGGCCAGGCTTCCGCCGGTCTCGCCGTGCCCCATGGAAACGGGCTGATCGAAGCCGATATAGACACCGACGGCGAGATCGGGCGTGAAGCCGACGAACCAAGCGTCCTTGTAGTCGTTGGTGGTCCCGGTCTTGCCGGCGATCGGGCGTTTCAGAACCTTGAGCCTCTGGGCCGTGCCGCTCTGAACCACGCCTTCCATGATCGAGGTCATCTGGAAGGCCGACATCGCGTCGATGACCTGCGGGCGGTTGTCGACGAGTTCCGGCTCCGCCTGGCCGCTCCATTCCCGCGCGGGGCAGTTGGCGCATTCCCGCGGATCGTGCCGCCAGATCGTGCGCCCGTAACGGTCCTGAACGCGGTCGATGAAGCTCGCCTGCACCTGCTTGCCGCCGTTGCACAGCACCGAATAGGCGGTCACCATGCGCAGCAGCGTGGTCTCGCCCGCGCCGAGCGCCATCGACAAGGCCGGCATGAGATTGTCGTAGACGCCGAAGCGGCGCGAATATTCGGCGATGATCGGCATGCCCATGTCGCGCGCGAGCCGCACGGTCATCAGGTTGCGCGATTTCTCGATCCCGAAGCGCAAGGTGGAAGGACCCGCGGCCGAACCGGCGTCATAGTTCTTCGGGCACCATTGCGGCATGCCCTTGCCTTGATCGATGCAAATCGGGCCATCGACGATGACGCTGGAAGGCGTGTAGCCGTTGTCGAGGGCAACGGTATAGATCAGCGGCTTGAACGAGGATCCCGGCTGGCGGCGCGCCTGAGTGGCGCGATCGAACTGGCTCTGGGCGAAGCTGAAGCCGCCGGCAATGGCGAGCACGCGCCCCGAATGAGGGTCCATCGCAACCAGGGCTCCGCCGATCTGGGGAACCTGCATGAGCGCCCATTGCCCTTTGAGCTCTTCCGGCGTTTGCTTCGGCGTCCCGTCTTCGCCAAGATCGGGCTCGCGCGGCGCGGCGTAGATGACGTCGCCCGGTTTCAGCACGGCCGTCACGCTTCCCGGCGCTCCGCCGAGGCCGCGCTGGAGTTTCGGTCGCGCCCATTTCACCTCCTCGAAGGGAATGACCCCGGTCTCGCGCTCGCTCTGGAGCTGACCGGAGGGGGTGCGTCCGGGACGAATGCCGATGACGGCCTTGTCTTTGGAAACTTCGAGAACGACGGCAAGCTGCCATGGCGCAATGTCGGACCAGAGCGGAATGCCGGCGAGAGTCTTGCCCCAATCGCCCGCGATCTCGATCTGCTTGGCGGGGCCGCGCCATCCGCCGCGCCGCCGATCGTAGGCGACGAAGCCATCGGTCAGCGCCTTGCGCGCCGCGGCTTGCAGCCTTGCATCGAGCGTGGTGCGCACCGAGAGACCGCCGCCGTAAAGCTTGTCCTCGCCGAAGCGGTCGAGAATTTCGCGACGGACTTCCTCGGCGAAATACTCCGAGGCGAAGATCTTGGGCCCGCTCTTGCGCTTGATGACGCCGAGCGGCTGGGCCTTCGCGGCCTCACCCTCTTCCTTGGTGGCGAAACCGTTCTCGACGATGCGATCGATGACCCAATTGCGGCGGGCGATGGCGCGGTCCGCGAACTTGAAGGGATCGTAATTGGTCGGCGCCTTGGGCAAGGTGGCAAGATAGGCGCAATCGGCAAGGGTCAGTTCGTTGAGGGCTTTGTCCCAGTAGGATTGGGCGGCGGCGGCCACGCCATAGGCGCCGACGCCGAGATAGATCTCGTTGAGATAGAGTTCGAGGATCTGCTCCTTGGTGAAGGCGCGCTCGATGCGGATGGCGAGGATCGCCTCCTTCAGCTTGCGCTCGATGGTCTGATCGCTGGACAGGAGAAAATTCTTGGCGACCTGCTGGGTGATGGTCGAGGCGCCGACAGAACGCCGGCCCGACTGCGCGTTGCTCAGATTGGTGACGACGGCGCGGATGATGCCCTGCACGTCGAGGCCGCCATGCTGGTAGAAATTCTTGTCCTCGGCGGAGATGAAGGCGTCGATGATGCAGGCGGGAACCGCCGTGATCGGCACGTAGATGCGCCGCTCGCGCGAGAACTCGGCAATCAGCGCACCGTCATTGGCGTGGATGCGCGTCATGACGGGCGGCTCGTATTTGGCCAACACCTCGTAGTCCGGCAGCTCGCTCGACACCTTCCACAAGACGAAGGCGGCAGCGCCGGCGGCGGCGATGAACACGATCATCGTCGCGGCGAACATGAAGCCGATGAAACGCAGGAAGAACCCGCCGCGGCGGCGGCGGCGCTTGCCCTGCGGCGGCTTGACTGGCTGGGTAATGTCCATCGTCGAACCCGTCCCGATCCGGTCTTAATGCCGGGAATCCCGCAGCAACCCTAGCGAAAAATATGGCAACAAAACGCTGGTGACGCGGGAAACTAGGGGATTGAAGGCCGCTTATGACCGAAGGTCAATAGGGGCTCTGGGCCAGGCGCTTGGCGAAATAGGTGTCGATCGATTTGAGCACGGCGTCGGCGGTGCGCTCGCGCCAAGCCTCGGAGGTGAGCAGCTTTTCGTCGTCGGGATTGCTCAAGAATCCAAGCTCGAGCAGCACCGAGGGGATGTCCGGGGCCTTCAAAACGCGAAATCCAGCCGATTTGACCTTGCGGGTGTGCAAGGTGCCCCGCCCGCCAAGCTCGCCGACGATCGAGCGGGCAAAGACCGCGGAACGGTTTTGCGTTTCGCGTTGCGCCAAGTCGATCAGGATATTGGCGAGCACCTCGTCGCTGTCGCTCGGAAGCTCTATGCCGGCGAGCGCGTCGGAAAAATTCTCCTTGGCGGCAAGGGCCCGCGCCTCCTCGTCCGACGCTTGCTCCGACAGCGTGTAGACGGTGGCCCCCGTCGTCTTGTCGATCTCTTGCGGGAAATAGTCGGCATGAATCGAGAGGAAAAGGCCGGCGCCCTTCTTCTGGGCGAAGGCCACGCGCTCGCGCAGGGCGAGGAAGGTGTCGTCCTCGCGGGTCAAGTGGACCTCGTAGCGGCCGGAGGCTTCCAGTTTCGCCTTCAACACGCGGGCGAAGGTCAGCACGACCTCCTTTTCGGTGGTGCCGGTGGCGCTCTTGGTGCCGGGGTCGAGACCGCCATGGCCGGGATCCAGCACGACCACGGGCTTGGCGTCGGGAGGCCTTGAAGGCGGCGGCGGAATGGTGGCCGTCGCCTGGTTTTCAGCCTGCGGCTTGGTTTCCTTCAGCTTGGCCTGAAACGTCTTCTCGTCGGTCGGCACCAGATCGATGACGAGGCGCGCAGGCTGATCGTCGCGCGGTTCGAGGACGAAGGCCTTGTCCACCAGGAAGGGGCCGGCGATGTCGATGACGATGCGCGCCTTACCGGGCGCGAACAAGCCGTAGCGATAGGCGGTGACCAGTCCCCGCTTCTCCTTGCCGATTCCATCGGGCATTTGGAAGCTGACATCGGGGGCATCGACGATAACCCGATAAGGATTGCCGAGCGCGAAGACGTGGACATCGACCTTCTTGGAGAGGTCGGCGATGAAGCGCGTGCGCTCCCTGTCGCCGGCAACGCGCGCGTCATTGGCGACAGCGGCCTTGTTTTCGCTGCTGCCCGCGAAAGACTGAGTCGCCGGGGCCAATTGCAGGCCGAGAACGGCCAGAATCGGCAGGGCGGCTAGCAAGACAGACCGAACGCGCATCGTCCCCATGCTCTTTCCCGCAAACGAGGCACGGCGCGCTCGTGGCAGGCGGTTTGCGTCAAAATAGGTCCAGAATCCGCCAAATCTTAACCAGCTAGTCGTTAAGCGACCGTTGTGGCGCTTTTTCGAGCCCGGCCATAGCAACGCTTGCAAAATCGCCCCCCGAACCCGTAATAAGGACCGGGCCCGCTTCGCGGGCCATGGCCCTCGGACGCCAAACGGCGATAAGGGCGAAATTGTTTCCCGCGTCAGGCCTCATTCGGACGGCCCGGACGCTCGAAAGGCGGCAAGGTGAGAGCACGCCGCCATAATTCTCTCGAGCCGCGTTCGAGACGCGGCGATGAGGACTGCGATGCAAGATCGGCTTAACATCATAAGCGCCGGAAAACACGGTGCTTTTTCGATATTGTCGATCGCCCCAAGGCCGGTTTCGGCCGCGATCCTGACCCCGAAATCAGGGCCGCCGATGGGGCCTCACAGCGAATCATGGTCTATTGGTCATTGGCGCGCGCTGGGCTCGGACCCGATGCTCGATCAGCGGATTTCCGATCCGCCCTCCGAGGCCCGCGCGGCGGAGATAACACAACATGGCAAGCAAAATGCTGATCGATGCGGCGCATCCGGAGGAAACCCGGGTCGTCGTCGTAAAGGGTAATCGCGTAGAGGAATTCGACTACGAATCAGCAAGCAAGAAGCAACTCAGAGGCAATATTTATCTTGCCAAAGTCACGCGCGTAGAGCCGTCCTTACAGGCCGCGTTCGTCGATTACGGCGGAAATCGCCACGGCTTCTTGGCTTTTACTGAAATTCACCCTGACTATTACCAAATTCCTGTAGCGGACCGTCAGGCCCTGCTCGAGGAAGAGGCCGCCGAGGAGAGCCGCGCGCTCGCCGCGGAGGCCGCCGAGGACGAAGAGGCCGCGGCCGGACGGCGCCGTGGGCGCCGGCGGCGCGGCCGCGGTCGCAATGAGGGCCAAGGCCAAGGGCGCCGCGAGGCGGCCACGCCCGCGGCAAACCCGGCCGAGTTCCTTCCGATCGCGAAATTCGAGCGCGACGATGACGAGGAGATCGATACCACGCCGCGCGAGGAACCGCCGGCCGTCGCCATGGAGGCGACCGATCTCATCCATAAGGTGTCGGAGCCCGCGGCCGAGCCGGATATCGAAACGGAAGAGCGCGGCGTCACCGTCGCGCCCGAGCCCGCCGATGCCGGCGAAGAAGAGGACGACGCCGAGGCCGGCGAGATCGTCGGCCAGCGCGTAGAAGTAAAGGAAAGCGGAAGCGATCTCGTCGCCGAGACGGTCGAATCGGTCGGCTCGGAGGACGTGCTCGAGGAAGTGCCCGAGCGGGCGCGGCGCCGGCGCGGACGTCCCTACAAGATCCAAGAGGTCATCCGCCGCCGCCAGATCATCCTGGTGCAGGTGGTGAAGGAGGAGCGCGGCAACAAAGGCGCGGCCCTGACCACCTATCTTTCGCTCGCCGGCCGCTACACCGTGCTCATGCCGAACACGGCGCGCGGCGGCGGCATCTCGCGCAAGATCACCAATCCCACCGACCGCAAGCGCTTGCGCGAGATCGCGGGCGAGCTCGAAGTGCCGGAAGGCATGGGGCTCATCATCCGCACCGCCGGCGCCCAGCGCACCAAGACCGAGATCAAGCGCGACTACGATTATCTGCTGCGCCTGTGGGAGAACGTGCGCGACCTCACGCTGAAATCGACGGCGCCCGCGCTCGTCTACGAGGAAGGCAGCCTGATCAAGCGCTCGATCCGCGATCTCTACAACAAGGACATCGACGAGGTGCTGGTCGCGGGCGACGACGCCTACCGCGAAGCCAAGGACTTCATGCGCATGCTGATGCCGAGCCATGCGAAGAACGTGAAGCCCTACAAGGAGCCGGAGCCCGTCTTCATCCGCTATCAGGTCGAGCGCCATCTTGCGGCAATGTTCTCGCCGCAGGTCGTGCTCAAATCCGGCGGGTACATCGTCATCAATCAAACCGAGGCGCTCGTCTCGATCGACGTGAACTCGGGCAAGGCGACGCGCGAGCACAATATCGAGGACACCGCGCTCAAGACCAATCTCGAGGCGGCCGAGGAGATTGCCCGTCAGCTCCGCTTGCGCGATCTCGCCGGACTGATCGTGATCGATTTCATCGACATGGACGAGCGCCGCAACAACCGGCTGGTCGAGCGGCGGCTGAAGGAGGCTTTGCGCCACGACCGCGCGCGCATTCAGGTCGGGCGCATCAGCCATTTCGGCTTGCTGGAGATGTCGCGGCAGCGCCTCAGGACCGGCATGCTCGAAGGCTCGACCAAGCCGTGCCCCATGTGCCAGGGAACCGGCATGGTGCGCTCCGTCGAGTCGGTCGCGCTCGATATCCTGCGCTCGATCGAGGACCGGCTGATCACCGACGGGGTGATGCCGCTCGCCGCCACGACGGCGGTGGACGTCGCGCTCTATATCCTCAACCAGAAGCGCCTCCACCTGAACGACATCCAGCAGCGCTACCGCGTTCCCATCACGGTGAATGCGGACGAGGACATGCACATCTCGCAGTTCGTGATCGAGCGCGCGGCCGAAGGCGAGATCGCCAACGGCTCGGGCGCCGTGCATATGGATTGGGCCCATCATCAAGAGGAGCCTGCTCCCCCGGCCGCCGCCGCGGAAACGGAAGCCGAGCAGCCGCGCTCGCGGTCGCGGCGAAGACGGCGGCGCCGGCGTCCCGAAGGCGGCGCCGAGCCTCAAAGGCTGTCGCCCGCAGCGGCGGCGAGGCCCGAAGAAGAGATGGACGAACACGCCGAGCCGCTGCCGGCGGGGCTCCCAGCCGAGCCGACAGGTGAGGAAGCCAAGGAGGACGGCGGCGCTCAGGCCCGCAAGGGGCCGCGCCGCAGAGGCCGCCGCGGCGGACGCCGCGGCCGCTCGGGTCAACGCCCGCAGAGGGCGCCCGGCGAGGAAGGACCGGCCGAAGGCCGCATCGAGGTTCAGGGCGAGAGGGAAGCATCTTTCGCCGCGGACGGAAGCATGAACGGCAGAGGCGCCGCACCGGAGGCGGAACCGCAAGCCCAACAGCCCGCTCCGGTCCTCGAGACCTTCGACAGGGCGCCCGAACCTGAGCCGCCGAGCGGAGCGCGCGCCGAAGCGCAAGGCGAACCGGAGGCGCCGCGTCGCCGCGGCTGGTGGCAGCGCTAGAATTTCAACGGAGCGCGGGACGCTTGCGCGCCTCGCGCTTCGTCGCGCGCTTTTTGCATGTCACGTTGTCGCCGTATTCGGCCGTCAAGCAAGGCGGCGGCGAAGAGATGGCTTAAGGCGGCAACATGCCGCCGGAACTTCAGGCGCAAAACCGGCGGCCTCGCCGCGGATTCTCCGTCGAGCCAAGCGAACAAGCCGAACAGCGATGCCGTTGAAGGCTCAAGTCCCAACCCGGTCGAAAGCGCGGCGGCTCCGCGCGATTTTCATCGGCACGCTTGCCGCCGCTCAGATCGCCGCGACGCAAGCCGAGGCTGGCGGGCTCATCCGCGACGCCGAGACCGAAACGCTGATCCGGATCTACGCAAAACCGATCTTCGGCGCCGCCGGTCTCGGCTCGCAAGCGATCAATATTCACCTCGTCAACGATCCCAACTTCAACGCTTTCGTCGTCAATGGGCACAACATGTTCATGCATGCCGGCACCTTGATGACGGCCAAGACGCCCAACCAGGTGATCGGCGTCATTGCCCATGAGAGCGGGCACATCACCGGCGGTCACCTCGCCCGGCTCCGAACCCAGGTTTCGCGCGCCAAATCGGCGGCGCTGATGATGCAGCTGCTCGGCGTCGCGGCAATGGTCGGGGGCGCGCTTGCGGGCATCCCCGGGGTGGGCGAGACCGGCATGGGCATCGCCGGAGGCGGGACTGACGCCGCCTTCCGCACCCTGCTCGCCTACCGGCAGAACGAGGAATCGTCGGCCGACCAGGCCGCGGTCACGTTCCTCAACGCCACCAAGCAGTCGGGGCGCGGCATGATCGAGACCTTCGAGTTCATGGGCAGCAAGCTTGTCGGCATTCAAGGGATCAACCCCTATTTGCAAACGCACCCCTTGCCGCAGGCGCGTATCGTGAACCTCAGGGCCCTGGTGGAATCGAGCCCCTACTACAACAAGGTCGATCCGCCCGAGCTCCAGTTCCGGCACGATTTGATGCGGGCCAAGCTGTTCGGCTTCCTCGACGAGCCCGAAACCACCTTCAACCGGTTTCCGGAGACCGATCAGAGTCTACCCGCTCATTATGCCAGAGCGATCGCGACCTACCGCAAATCCGGCATGAACGCCGCCCAGCCGCTGATCGACGCGCTGATCGCCGCCAAGCCCGATTGGCCCTATTTCTACGAGATCAAAGGTCAGTTCCTGTTCGAGAGCGGCAAGGCGGCGGCGGCGGTTCCGCCGCTGCGCGAGGCGGTCAGGCGCGCTCCCAACGAGCCCTTGCTCCGGGTGATGTTGGGCCAGGCGCTGGTCGGCGCCAACGATCCCAAGCTCGTCGATGAAGCCATCACCAATCTGCGCTACGCGCTTGCGCGCGAGGACAGCTCGGCCATGGGCTATCGCATGCTGGCCGCGGCCTACGCCCGGAAAGCCGAGGCGGCACAAGCAGTTGGCGCCAAGAAGCAATTCATGGCCCAAGCCGCGCTTGCATCGGCCGAAGCGTATTTCTATGAAGGTCAGCTAAAGCTTGCCAAGCAACAGGCCAAGCGCGCCAGGGACGGTTTCATCGACGGGACGCCGAACTGGATCAAGGCCGACGACATCTTGGCGTTCGAGCTCCCCCGAAACCGATAGAACACCCCCGGAGATTTCAAACATGACCCCCAAGACAGGCCTTGCCACCGCGCTCGTGGCCGCCATCGTGGCCGCGCTCGTGTCCGCAGCCATCCTCCTCGTCGTCTGGCGCATGGCGCCGGGCGTGGTCGATGCCCCCGGAACCGCGCTGAACGAAAAGGCCGTCACCGACATCGTCCACAACTACCTCACCAAGCACCCCGAGATCCTGGTCGATATGACCACCGAGCTCGACCGGCGCCAACAGGCCGAGACGTCGGCGAAGCAGCAAAAGGTCATCGGCGAGAACGCCGACCTCATCTTCCGCTCGCCCGCGTCCTATAGCGCCGGCAACCCCAACGGCGATGTGACCGTGGTCGAGTTCTTCGACTACAATTGCGGCTATTGCCGCCGGGCCCTGCCGGAGTTGGTCAAGCTCATCGGAGCCGACGACAAGGTGCGCCTCGTGTTCAAGGAGTTCCCCATTTTCGGCGAGGAATCCGAGTGGGCGGCAAAGGCCGCTCTCGCCGCCGGCAAGCAGGGCAAGTATTTCGAGATGCATCAGAAGATGTACGCCGCGCCGGGCAAGGCCAGCAAAGAGAAGGCGCTCAAGGTTGCCACCGAGATCGGCCTCGACGTGCCCCAGCTCGAGAAGGACATGGCGGATCCCTCGATCGCCAAGGCCCTCGAGGAAACCAAGGAGCTTGCACAAAAGCTCGGCGTGGAAGGGACGCCGTTCTACCTGGTCGGCGACCGGACTATCGCGGGCGCGCCCGACGATCTCTACGACCAGCTCGTGGTGAAGGTCGACGAGGTCCGGGAAAAGGGCTGCACGGCAACCTGCTGACCGCGGCCTGAAGGCCGGGATCGCTTGAAGGGGCGCGCGCAGGCATTTTGCCGAACGGCCGAAAAGCTGGTAAAGGGGCCCTCGACCCCCTCCTGCCGGGAGGAGCGCGGCCAACCCGCGCTGGGCCCGGCCGTACCAAGCGTTTTCAAGCCGCCATGGCCAAGCCGATTTACGTGTTGAACGGTCCCAATCTCAACCTGCTTGGGACGCGCGAGCCCGAGGTTTACGGCCGGGAAACGCTCGAGGATTTGCGCGGCCGCTGCGAGCGCAAGGCGGCCGAAATGGGACTCTCCGTGACCTTCCGCCAGAGCAACCATGAAGGCGAACTCGTGGCCTGGGTCCAGGAGGCGCGAACCGAGGCCGCGGGGATCATCGTCAATGCCGGCGCCTTCACCCACACCTCGATCGCGCTGCTTGACGCGCTCTTGGCTTGCACGGTTCCGTGCGTCGAGGTTCATCTGTCGAACATCTTCGCCCGCGAGCCGTTTCGACACCATTCATACATCTCGAAAGCGGTAAAAGGCGTGATCTGCGGCTTCGGGGCGACGGGCTACGAGCTTGCCATCGAGGCGCTGGCGTCAAGCCTTACGCCGGCGAAATCAAAGTGACGGCGCGAGAAAAAGGGAAGCCACCCATGACCCAACAAGGGGGCGGTTTGGACAAGGACCTGATCCGCGAACTCGCGGCTCTTCTCGAGGAGACCGGTCTCACCGAGATCGAGGTCGAGCACGAGGGGCGCCGGCTCAAGGTCGCGCGCGGGGTGAACCTCACGACCACGCTGACCACCGACCTGCCGCAAGGAGAGCCGCGCGAGATCGTCCGCCCGGTCAAGAGCGAAAATCAAAGGCCCGCCAAACGGGCGGCAGGCCAAGCCGAGGAGTTCATCGTGCATCCCGGCACCGTGACCTCGCCCATGGTCGGCACCGCCTATCGCGCGGCCGAGCCCGGCGCGCCGCCCTTCGTCGAGGTCGGATCGAAGGTGGCGGCGGGACAGACGCTGCTCATTATCGAGGCCATGAAGACCATGAACCAGATCCCCTCACCCCGCGCCGGCACCGTCATCGCCATCCTCGTCGAGGACGGGCAGCCGGTCGAATATGGCGAGCCGCTGGCGGTGATCGAGCAACGCTAGCCGGCGCGCGATGTTCGACAAGATCCTGATCGCCAACCGGGGAGAGATCGCGCTTCGCGTTCAACGCGCCTGCAAGGAATTGGGCGTCGCGACCGTCGCGGTGCATTCGACCGCCGACGCCGACGCCATGCATGTGCGCCTCGCCGACGAGAGCGTATGCATCGGCGCCCCGCCGGCCAAGAACAGCTATCTCAACATTCCCGCCATCGTCGCCGCCTGCGAGATCACCGGCGCCGACGCGGTGCATCCCGGCTACGGCTTCCTCTCGGAGAACGCCCGCTTCGCCGAGATCCTCGACGAGCACGACATCACCTTCATCGGCCCGACCGCCGAGCACATCCGGCTGATGGGCGACAAGATCGAGGCCAAGGTCACGGCGCAGAAGATCGGCATTCCGGTGGTGCCGGGATCGGGCCCGGTCGAAGACTTGAACGAGGCGAAGCGCGCCGCGCGCGACATCGGCTTTCCGCTGCTGGTCAAGGCCGCGGCCGGCGGCGGCGGGCGCGGCATGAAGCTCGCGCTGACCGAGGACGAGCTCGAGCCCGCTCTTCTCACCGCGCGCAACGAGGCCAAGGCCGCCTTCGGCGACGCCACCGTCTATCTCGAGAAATATCTCGGCCATCCGCGCCATATCGAGGTGCAGGTGCTGGGCGACGGCGCCGGCAACGCCATCCATCTCGGCGAACGCGACTGTTCGTTGCAGCGGCGCCATCAAAAACTCTGGGAAGAGGCGCTGTCGCCCGCGTTGAACGAAAGCGAGCGCGTCAAGATCGGCGAGACCGTGGCCAAGGCGATGCGCGAATTGGGCTATCGCGGCGTCGGCACCGTCGAATTTCTCTACGAGGGCGGCGCGTTCTATTTCATCGAGATGAACACGCGCCTGCAGGTCGAGCATACCGTGACCGAGATGATCACCGGCATCGATCTCGTCATCGAGCAGATCAGGATCGCGGCCGGAGCCCCGCTCACACTCAAGCAGGACGACATTCGTTTCAACGGGCACGCCATCGAATGCCGCATCAACGCCGAGAACCCGCACACCTTCCGGCCGTCGCCGGGAACGATCACCCATTTCCACCCGCCGGGGGGACTGGGCGTCAGGGTCGATTCAGGCGCTTACGCCGGCTACACGATCCCGCCTTACTACGACAGCATGATCGGCAAGCTGATCGTGCACGCAAGGACGCGCAACGAGTGCCTGATGCGGCTCAAGCGGGCGCTCGGGGAGTTCGTGGTCGATGGCATCGAGACGACCATACCCTTGTTCACCTCGCTCATCTCCGAGCCCGATATCGTCGACGGCAATTACGATATCCACTGGCTGGAGAACCACCTCGCCAAGCACGCCCGCGGAAAAAACTGATGACGGCGATTGACGACGTCACGATCGAGATCACGCCGCAGGTGCTGCTCAAGGCCTATGCCTGCGGGATCTTTCCCATGGCCGAGAGCGCGGAGGACAACGCGCTTTATTGGATCGAGCCGGAGCGGCGCGGCATTCTTCCGCTCGACGGCATGCACGTGCCGAAACGTCTCGCCCGCACCATTCGCGGCGGCGGCTTCGAGGTGAAGATCGATCGCAATTTCGAGGCCGTCATCGACGGGTGCGCCGCGCCCCGCTCGGGGCGGCGCTCGACCTGGATCAACGGCCGCATCAGGAGCCTCTATCGCGACCTGTTCGCGCTCGGCCATTGCCACACGGTCGAGGTCTGGCAGGACGGCGCCCTTGCCGGCGGGCTTTACGGCGTCCATCTCGGCCGCGCCTTCTTCGGCGAGAGCATGTTTTCGCGGGCGCGCGATGCCAGCAAGATCGCGCTGGTCTATCTCGTGGCGCGGCTGATCTATGGGGGATTTGCCCTGCTCGACACGCAATTCGTCACCGGTCACCTCTCGCGCTTCGGCGCGATCGAGGTGAGCCGCGACGAGTTTCAGCGATTGCTCGAGGGGGCGTTGGGCGGCGGCGTGGCCCAAGGCAGCGGATCGGCCGCCTCGGCCGGCGGCGGCGCGGCGTCGGCCGGCGGAGCTTCCCCGGGCGGGGCTTCGGCGGGAGCGGCGTCGGCCGGCGGCGCCTCGGCGGGCGCTGCGGCATTCTCGGCGTTGCCCGAAGGCGCCGGCGGCTCATTCGTCTTGCAGCTCGTGAGCCACACGTCGAACACCGGATGCTCGACGGCGTGAAGGCCGGGGCTTTCGGCGAACATCCAGCCGGTAAAGATCCGCTGCACCTCGCCGGTGAGCTTCACCTCGTCCACCTCCACGAATGAGGCGGTGCGCGGCTGCTCGG
The DNA here is from genome assembly GCA_050247995.1 of Methyloceanibacter sp. Classification (GTDB taxonomy): domain Bacteria; phylum Pseudomonadota; class Alphaproteobacteria; order Rhizobiales; family Methyloligellaceae; genus Methyloceanibacter. The sequence continues at coordinate 19,544 of JBFWTF010000007.1, forward strand.
TCGGCGGGCGGCTGTCGCAGACCCGAGGCGTCACTTTTAGGGCGCCGAATTCCACCGTGTTGTTGATCGGCACTTCGAGATGCGAAATCCGCCCCGTGACCTTGTCGAGGGCGGCGAAGACCGCGATCGGATTGCGGATGATGTCGGCCGAGGCGATGCCCGGGTAAAGACACGCAGCAAGTGCGAGGCATGACAGGGCGCGGCGAGGTCCGCGCGCGCTGCCGATCTCCGCTCGTTCCGCCATGCCGCACACCTCGTGAACCCGCCGTCCGGCGATTGCTTCCTTCGGCCTTGGGCCGCGAGCACCACGCTCCCCGTCAGGGGCGCCGATCCTCATCATGACCTGCGGCAAACGCCTCGTCCAGGATTGGGGCATCGATGTGGCGTCCCAATCAGTCGCCGCGTACGGCATAAAAGCGCAGCCGAACATGGTCGGCGGTCCAGCGTCCGTCCGGGTCGCACAGCGAAGGCCGCAACAGGTCGAGCACCTCGGCAACGACCTCGCTCCGCTCCGGCTCGGAGAATTGGTCGAAAAACGACCGGCCGAAAGTCCTGAGCCAGCCCTCCATGCCGGTCTTGAGCGGGGTGGGGCGCGGCACGAGGGCGATCTCCTTGACCGTGAAGCCGCCCTCGCCGAGCAGGCGGCCATACTCCTCCGGCGTCGGGAAGAACCACGGCGCGGTCACGGCGGGATCGGCGCCGCGGCGGGCGCCGACGGCGCGGATGGCGGTCCCGATCGCGGCGACATTGCCGTGACCGCCCAGCTCGCCGACGAAGCGGCCGCGCGGGCGGAGGGCGCGGGCGACGCCCGCGATCACCAGTTTCGGCTTGCGCATCCAATGGAGCGCGGCGTTGGAGAAGACGGCGTCGAACTCGGAAACGAAATCGAGGGCATGGCCGTCAACCTTGCGCACAGCGAGCCCCTTCATGCGCGCGACGGCGAGCAACTCCTCGCTCAAATCGACGCCGAGCACATCGGCGCCGAGCGCCCTGATCTCGGCGGTCAGCGCGCCGTCGCCGCAGCCGAGATCGAGGATGCGCTCGCCTTGCTTGGCCCCGAGCATATGGAAGATGGGACCGGCCAGCTCCTGCACGAAGCGGCCGTTCTTGGCGTAGTCCGACGCCGACCAGCGCTGCACGGGCTTGGGCGGCGCGGCATCGGGCGCCCCCTGCTCTTTCAATTGGGCTGCCACGGCTCGTAATCCAGCTTCGGTTTGGCCGTATCGGTGCGAAGCGTCGAGCCGGGCGGGCGATAGGCTTCGTAAGTCCCGGTCAGGTTGGGGCGATGGGCCTGTTGCCACGGGCGCGGCTGATAGCGCTCCTCCGTCGGCGGCACGTCGACGGTATGGTGCAGCCAGGCGTGCCACTCGGGCGGGACCTGCGACGGCTCGGCAAGCCTGCGGTAGATCACCCAGCGGCGCTTGCCGCCCCGCTCCCGGTAATAGACGTTGCCCAATCCGTCCTCGCCCACGCGCTCCCCTTTCCGCCACGTATAGAGGCGCGTGCCGATGGTGTTGCCGGTCCACCACGCGAAGAGTTCGGTGAAGAGTCCCATGGAAGCGTTCGCCGCTTTTTCGTTGCGCCGGGACTATGGCGTCAGGGGGAGCACCTGTCCAGGGCGCGACCCCTGCCCTGGCGCTCGGGCGGCGCCATTATTATGTGCTCCGGCATGCCCCCGATGGCGCTTGAGGGCCCGGGCCGCAGAACCGGCGAAAGACCCGGGCTTTGCCCCGGGCGAGCGCCTTCTGTCCCCGCGCCGTCCACACAACTTCCCCAGACTCCCCCACAGCCTTTAGTGGTATAGTAAGAACCGAGTGCATATATGTTGATGGTTCACACGAATCGCCCCAGTTTCAGCGGTTACGCGCGCGCTCTGGCTCGAGCGCAAAGCTAGGGGGGAAGAAAGCGATGCGGATCGAGAGACGATTCACCGAGGCGGGCAAGTCGCCCTATGACGCCATCAAGTTCCGGGAGAGCGGGAGCGAGATCCGCAATCCCGACGGCTCGGTCGTGTTTTCTCTCACCCAATTCCACGTCCCGGCCCATTGGAGCGGGGTCGCCGCCGACATCCTGGCGCAGAAATACTTCCGCAAGGCGGGCGTGCCGGCGAAGCTCACACGGATCGAGGAGAATTCGGTACCGTCCTGGCTGTGGCGGTCGGTCCCTGACGAGGCGGCGCTCGCCGCCCTGCCCGAGGCCGAACGCTATATCGGCGAAACCGACGCACGGCAGGTCTTCGACCGGCTGGTCGGCACGTGGACCTATTGGGGCTGGAAGGGCGGCTATTTCACCACCGAGGAGGACGCCCAAGCCTTCTACGACGAGCTCCGCTACATGCTCGCCATGCAGATGGGCGCGCCCAACAGCCCGCAATGGTTCAACACCGGACTGCACTGGGCCTACGGCATCGATGGCCCGAGCCAGGGTCACTATTATGTCGATTTCGAAAGCGGCGAGGTCAAAGCCTCGACCTCGGCCTATGAGCGTCCGCAGCCCCACGCCTGCTTCATCCAGTCGATCGACGACGACCTCGTCAACGAAGGCGGCATCATGGATCTGTGGGTGCGTGAGGCGCGGCTGTTCAAATACGGCTCGGGCACCGGCACCAATTTCTCGCAGCTCAGGGGCGAGAACGAGCCGCTCTCCGGCGGCGGCAAATCCTCCGGCCTGATGAGCTTCCTCAAGATCGGCGACCGGGCGGCGGGCGCGATCAAATCGGGCGGCACCACACGCCGCGCGGCCAAGATGGTCGTGGTCGATATCGACCACCCCGATATCGAGGACTACATCAACTGGAAGGTCAACGAGGAGCAGAAGGTGGCGGCGCTCGTCACCGGCTCGAAGGTCCTGTCCGAGCGGCTCAACGCCATCCTCAAGGCCTGCGTCAATTGCGAGGGCGACGGCAGCGACTGCTTCGACCCCAACCGCAATCCGGCGCTGAAGCGCGAGATCAGGACGGCGCGCAAAGCCAAGGTGCCCGACAATTCCATCCGCCGGGTGATTCAGTTCGCCCGCCAGGGCTACACCTCGATCCAGTTCCCGATCCTCGACACGGATTGGGATTCGGAGGCCTATCGCACCGTCTCGGGCCAGAACTCCAACAACTCGGTGCGGGTGACCGATGCGTTTCTGCGCGCGGTCGAGGGCGCCGGCGACTGGAACCTGACCTTCCGCAAGAACGGCGTCGTGGCCAAGACGGTGAAGGCGAAGGAGCTGTTCGAGCAGATCGGCTACGCCGCCTGGGCCTGCGCCGATCCCGGCATCCAGTTCCACACCACCATCAACGATTGGCACACCTGCCCCGAGGCCGGGCCGATCAAGGCGTCGAACCCCTGCTCGGAGTACATGTTCCTCGACGACACGGCCTGCAATCTCGCCTCGCTCAACCTGATGGCGTTCCGCAAGGCCGATGGGAGCTTCGACATCGAGGCTTACGAACACGCGATCAAGCTCTGGACCGTCGTGCTCGAGATCGCGGTGACCATGGCGCAGTTCCCCTCGCGGCGGATCGCGCAGCTCTCATACGAATACCGCACGCTCGGCCTCGGCTACGCCAATATCGGCGGCCTGTTGATGGCGTCGGGCGTTCCTTACGACTCGCCGCAAGGGCGCGCGCTCTGTGGCGCGCTCAGCGCCATCATGACCGGCGTGTCCTATGCCACGAGCGCCGAGATGGCGCGCGAGCTCGGGGCCTTCCCCGGTTATGCGGCGAACCGTGAGGCCATGCTGCGGGTCATGCGCAATCATGCCCGCGCGGCGGCGGGCGACGCTGCGGGCTATGAGGGCCTCGCCACGGCGCCGGTGCCGCTCGACCACGCCTCCTGCCCCGATCCGCGCCTGCTCGCCCATGCCACCCATGCCTGGGCGAAGGCGATCGAGCTCGGCCGCAAGCACGGCTACCGCAACGCACAAGCCACCGTGATCGCGCCGACCGGCACGATCGGTCTCGTCATGGATTGCGATACGACCGGCATCGAGCCCGATTTCGCCCTGGTGAAGTTCAAGAAGCTCGCGGGCGGCGGCTATTTCAAGATCATCAACCGCATGGTGCCGGAGGCCCTGCGCGGCCTCGGCTACCCCGAAGAGGCGATCAAGCGGATCGTGGACTATGCCGTGGGCCGCGGCTCGCTCTCGGGCGCCCCCGGCGTCAACCATGAGACGCTCGCCGCCAAGGGCTTTTCGCCCGAGAAGGTCGCCGCGGTCGAGAAGGCCGTCGCCTCGGCCTTCGACATCAAGTTCGTGTTCAATCGCTGGACGCTCGGCGAGGACTTCCTCACCGGCACGCTCGGCCTCTCGCCGGAGCGGATCGACAAGCCCGATTTCGACCTCCTGACCGAGATCGGCTTCGGCAAGCGCGAGATCGAGGCTGCCAACGAATATGCCTGCGGGGCGATGACGCTCGAGGGCGCGCCCGGGCTCAAGCCCGAGCATCTGCCCGTGTTCGACTGCGCCTCGCCGTGCGGGCGCAAGGGCAAGCGCTTCCTCTCGGTCGAGAGCCATATCCGCATGATGGCGGCGGCGCAGCCCTTCATCTCCGGAGCTATCTCCAAGACCATCAACATGCCGAACGACGCCACCGTCGAGGATTGCAAGGAGGCTTATCTCCTTTCCTGGCGGCTCGCGATCAAGGCCAATGCGCTCTATCGCGACGGCTCAAAGCTGTCGCAGCCGCTCAACGCGCAGCTCCTCGCCGACGAGGAAGAGGACCAGGATGAGGTGCTCGCCGCGCTCGTGGCGGACCAACCGCAAGTGCAGCGCGCCGCGGTCGTCGCCGAGCGCATCGTCGAGCGCGTGGTCGAGCGCATGCGAGCGCGCGCCGAACGGGAACGCTTGCCAGATCGGCGCAAGGGATATACGCAGAAAGCAGTCGTCGGCGGTCATAAGGTCTATTTAAGAACTGGAGAGTATGCCGATGGACGTCTGGGCGAGATCTTTATCGACATGCACAAGGAAGGCGCCGCCTTCCGCTCGCTCATGAACAACTTTGCGATCGCGGTGTCAGTCGGTTTGCAATATGGCGTTCCGCTGGAAGAGTTCGTCGATGCCTTTACCTTCACGCGCTTCGAGCCGGCAGGCCCGGTGCGCGGCAACGAGGCGATCAAGAACGCCACCTCGATCCTTGACTATCTGTTCAGAGAGCTTGCAGTTTCTTACTTGGGGCGCTACGAGCTAGCTCATGTTGATCCAAGTGAGATCGGCAGCACAACACTCGGCTCCGGTGACGCGGGCGAAGGCAAGCGTCCCGCTGATGCTCTCGTCTCGCCAGGCTACATCCGTGGCCGCGTCGGCGAGCGGAAGCTTCATGCGCCGAGCAAAGCGCAGAGCACTGGTACGCATGCGCGTGCGTTGCAGGCGGAAGCCCAAGACGACGCGCAGCCGCGCACCACAAGCTTTGCCACCCCGTCCTCTCAATCTCCTTCAGCCGAGACGACCGAGCACGTCGCCCGCGCCGTCGAGACGCTCGCTGAACGCGGTGCCACAGAACTTGTGGCCGAAGCGCGCGTTAAGGGTTATGAAGGAGAAGCTTGTGGAGAGTGCGGGAACTTCACCCTCGTCCGCAACGGCACGTGTCTCAAATGCGATACGTGCGGAGCGACGAGCGGATGTAGTTAGAGTGAATTAACAGCCAGCCACCCGAAGGAGGGATGCACTATGGCAGCAGCGAAGAGAAAGACAGCGAAGAAGAAGCCGGCTCGCAAAACCGCGGCGGCGAAAAAGTCGACTGCGAAGAAGACGGGCGCCGCTCGTCGCAAGAAGAGATAGTGACTTAAGAGGCGCGGGGCTCGTCCCCGCGCCTCCTTTATTTCCCTTCAAAAACAATAGATTGGCCGACCCGAGCCGCGCTCCTTCAGGACGCGGCTTTTGTGTGTTTGCGCCGCCGCTCGAGCGCCGCGCTCTCTTCCTCCACACCGGCGATGCAGACCTCACATCGTGAGCGCAAACTCTTCTCGCGTCGGCGCCGATGTGCGCGCGAGCGATGCGCGCACGCGACATGGAGCGGCATCTTTCCCACGCCTCGCCGTCGGCATCGGCGCCCCGAATGCCTGCCGGGGACGGGCTCAGGGCGCTCCGCGCCGCAAGCCAAGTGATTCGTTTTTTGGCACGTTCTGGCTCATTCGCCCTCTGCTGCGACGGCGGCAAACCCCTCTCGCGCGATAATTTTCCACAGTTCTGATACGGCGGCTTCAAGCCTCGCCGCGTCGGTCGAGCGCAGCACCACATAGGTGCCGAGACGCTTGTTCTCGAAGAAGGGGTAGCTCCCGATCTGGACCTCGGGATGGGCGGCTTGGAGTTCGAACAACCCGGGAGCCGCGTCGCCCTCGGGCACGTCGAGGCGGACCGAGCGGGTCAGAATGGGACGGCCCTTGGCCAGGCGCGGCGCCACCGCATCGAGCATGACCTGCATGATGCGCGGCACGCCCGCCATGACGATGACGTTGCCGAGCATGAAGCCGGGAGCCCTGGAGATGGCGTTGTCGATCAGGGCGGCGCCTTTGGGGATTCGGGCCATGCGCAGCCGCGCGGCCGTGAGCTCCTCCGGGCTGAAGCGCTTGCGCATGGCGGCGACGGCGGCGGGGTCGATCTCGACGGGAACGCCGAAGGCCATGGCGACGGCGTCGGTGGTGACATCGTCGTGGGTGGGGCCGATCCCGCCCGTGGTGAAGAGGTAGGCGTATTTCTCGCGAAGGGCGTTCACGGCCGCGGCGATCTCGGCCTCGTTGTCGGCCACGACCCTGATCTCGCGCAGCGCGATGCCGATCCGCGTCAGATAGGCGGCGATATAGGCGATGTTCTCGTCCTTGGTGCGGCCCGAGAGGATCTCCTCGCCGATGATGAGGAGCGCGGCGGTGACGGTCTTTTTGTCCGGCGCGGCGGTCATGACCAAAGAAAACGCTCGCGGGGACGATAAGTCCAGAGGCTCGCCTCGGAGCGGCTTGCCGTTCTTTCGCCACGGTCACGGCTCGTGCTTCTGGGTACGACCCGGTTGCACATCGGCATATTTCCTCCTAAGTGAGCTTCAAATCCCTATAATCGTGACCCATGTCCAATCTCGAATTTGCCCGCGCCCAGGCGCGCGACACCAAAATCAGGCTCTATAGCCCCGACGATTTCGCCGGCATGGAGAAGGCCGGGCGTCTCGTGGCCGAGGCCCTCGATCTCCTCGTCGATGAAGTGAGGCCCGGGGTGACGACCGAGGCGCTCGACCGTATCGTGTTCGAGTTCGCCATGGACCAAGGCGCCATCCCAGCGCCGCTGAACTATCGCGGCTTTCCCAGGTCGATCTGCACCTCCCTCAACCACGTGGTCTGCCACGGCATTCCCGGCCCCCGCGCGTTGAAAGAGGGCGATATCCTCAATATCGACGTGACCCTGATCGTCGATGGCTGGCACGGGGATTCGAGCCGCATGTACGCGGTGGGCAAGATCGCCCGCGCCGCCGAGCGCCTGCTCGAGGTGACCTATGAGGCGCTGATGCGGGGCGTGGCGGCGGTGAAGCCCGACGCCACCACCGGCGATATCGGCGCCGCCATCCAGACCTATGCCGAGGGCGAGCGCTGTAGCGTGGTGCGGGATTTCTGCGGCCACGGCCTGGGGCGCGTCTTCCACGACCGGCCGAATATCTTGCACTATGGCGAGCCGGGCGAAGGGCTTGTGCTCCAGCCCGGCATGCTGTTCACCATCGAGCCGATGATCAATCTCGGCAAGCCGCATGTGAAGATCCTGTCGGACGGCTGGACGGCGGTGACCCGCGACCGGTCGCTGTCGGCGCAGTTCGAGCACACCGTCGGCGTCACGGAGACGGGCTGCCAGGTGTTCACCTTGTCGCCGCGAGGGCTGCATCGGCCTCCCTACGGAAACTGAGCGGGGCCGGATGGGCTTCAAAGATGCCGGCAAGCCACACTATTTCGGCCATCGCGAGCGGCTCAGGCGCCGCTTCCGCGAGGGCGGCGCCGATGCCCTCCCCGATTACGAGCTGCTCGAGCTGATCCTGTTCCGCGCCGCGCCGCGCCGCGACACCAAGCCCATGGCCAAGGCGCTGATCGCCCGCTTCGGCACCTTCGCCGAGGCGATGAACGCCCCCGACGAGCTCCTGCGCGAAGTCCCCGGGATCGGCGAGGCGGCCGTCGCCGAGCTCAAGCTCGTGCGCGCGGCGGCGCTGAGACTCATGCGCGGCGAGGTGCTTGCGCGGCCGGTCCTCGCCTCCTGGCAGGCGGTCATGGATTATTGCCGCGCCACCATGGGGTTCGAGAGCAAGGAGCAGTTCCGCATCCTCTTCCTCGACAAGCGCAACCAGATCATCGTCGACGAGGTGCAGCAGACCGGCACGGTGGATCACACCCCGGTCTATGTGCGCGAGGTGGTGAAGCGGGCGCTCGAGCTGTCGGCCACGGCCATCGTGCTCGTGCACAACCACCCTTCCGGCGACCCCACCCCGTCCCGGGCCGATATCGAGATGACCAAGCAGATCGTGGCCGCCGGCAAGCCGCTCGGGGTCGTCGTCCACGACCACATCATCGTCGGCAAGAAGGGCCATGCCAGCTTCCGCGGGCTCGGCCTGATCTAAGTAGGGCCCCCTCGCCGGCCGATCACCTTGGACTCCGGCCGCTCATGACAGGACCGACAGCGGCATGACAGAGTTCAATCTGGACGGCGTGGTTCCGTGGGGGCGATCCGCCGAGGAGTACGTCTCGTTCTTTGCCCTCTCCGGCCTCCCCCACGCGACGCGCATCCTCGACTGCGGCGGGGGGCCATCGTCTTTCACCATCGAGATGACGCAGCGCGGATTCCGCGCGGTATCCGCCGATCCGCTCTATGGACTTGAGAGGGAGGCGATCGAGGAACGAATGCGGCGCGCGCGTCTGAGCATCTTGGACG
>JBFWTF010000008.1:0-28262 GCA_050247995.1 Methyloceanibacter sp.
AGAGCTGTTCCTGCGCGAGCATCTCGCGGCGACCGGCTGCCGACTCGGCATGGCGGTCGGCGCGCTGATCGATTTCCTTGTCGGCAATGTCCCCCGCGCGCCGTCCTGGGTGCAGCGGTGGCGGCTCGAATGGGTCTATCGCCTCGCCAAGGAGCCGCGCCGTCTCGCCGCCCGCTACCTTGTCGGCAATCCCCTGTTTCTCGCGCGGATCGCCGCCCAATGGTGGTCGGGCGCGCGCGTGCAAGGCCTTGCGCCCGATACCGGCGTGGAGGCGCCTTCCCTTCAGGTGACCATGACGGGCCCGGAAGCCGCCAAAGAGGAGGTCCTTGCCGCCTGACGCCCGCCGAACGCTTCGGAAAGGGCCGACATCGATTTGTTGCCGACCGACGAAAAGAGACTCGCCATGAAACCGAACCAGCTCCCAGCGCAAAGCCTCGACGCCAGAGACGAAACCGGCTTCAAGCTCGATTTCGTCGCCCGGCACTTGGCCGATTCACGCCGCGTGCTCGAGAAGGCGTGCGGCTCGCGCGATTTTGCCGCGACGCTCGTCGCGATCGCCGACACCATCGCCGCTTCGTTGAAAGGCGGCGGCCGGCTTTACCTTGCCGGCAACGGCGGCAGCGCCGGCGACGCCCAGCATATTGCCGGCGAGTTCCTGTCGCGGCTGAACTACGATCGCGCGCCGCTGCCGGCGATTGCGCTCACGACCGACAGCTCGGTGCTCACCGCCATCGGTAACGATTACGGCTTCGACGGCGTGTTCGAGCGGCAGGTACGCGGGCTGGCGCGGAAAGGCGACGTGTTCGTCGCGATCTCGACCTCCGGCCGCTCGCCCAACATCGTCCGCGCCTTGCAGGCGGCGCGGGAAGTCGGGGCGACCGCGGTCGGATTCACGGGGCGCAGCGGCGGTGTGATGACCGAGCATTGCGACCTCGTGCTGCACGCGCCGTCGGATTCGACGCCGCTCATTCAGCAAATTCACATCACCGCCGCGCACGCAATTTGCGGTCTGGTCGAGCAGGACCTGTTTCCAAGGTAACGGGGCCGCTGCGGTCATCGCGCGACGCGAGGCGCGACGCCACGAAGGCATCGAGATCGCCGCCGGAAAAGAGATGGCCGGGGATGCCGGCACGGCGGGCCGCTTCCATGTCGGTTGCCTTGTCGCCGACGACGAAGCTCAGCGCGCGATCGACCGGCCAGGTTCCCAACAGGTCGAGGATCATGCCGGGCTCGGGCTTACGCCAGGACGAGGCTTTGCGGTATTGCGGCCGTGAGCCCTCGGGGTGGTCGGGGCAATAGCGGATGTCGTCGAGATGCGCGCCTTCGGCCCGTAGCTCTTGCTGAAGCCAACGATGAAGGTCCTTGACGTCGCGCTCGCTATAAAGCCCGCGCGCAACACCCGCCTGGTTGGTGATGAGGAACACGTAGTAACCCGCCTCGTTGAGGCGCCTGACGGCAGACCGCGCGCCGGGCAGCCATTCGAACCGGTCCCTCGATCCGACATGGCCGAGGTCCCGGTTCAACACGCCGTCGCGATCGAGGAAGACGGCGGGCTTGGTCAGCCGGGCGGGGATTTCGCTCTGCGCCGCTTCGTAAGCCGAAGGAACGCCGATATCGATAAAGAAGCCGTCGAACACTTGGCCGGCAATCGTGCCGCGCCGGGCCAGTTCCGGCAGCACGTCCATCTCCAGCGATCTCTTGCCGTCCATCCAGTCGATGGCCTCGCGGCGGAAAAGGTAGACGCCCCCGTTGACGAGGCCCCCACCCGAGGGCCGCTCGCGCCGATCATCGAAATCGACAATGCGTTCGCCCCTTAGTTTCGCGACGCCGTAGCGCGCGCTATCCCCGGCGCGGCGAAGCGCCATGGTGACGAGCGCATCGGGATGACGCCGCGTAGCCGCCTGCGGCAGCGCCAGAAGCGGGATATCGAACCAGGTATCGCCGTTGATGAGCAGGAAGTCCTCGTCGAGAACGCTCCGGGCGGCCGACAAGGCGCCGGCGGTGCCGAGGGGCGCCGCCTCGATGACGACGTCGATGGCGAGGCCGAATCGCTTCGCTGCGGGCGAATGCCGGGCGAAATCGGCAATTTGGCCGCCTTCGAAGCCCGCCAGCAACGTCACCCGCTCAAAGCCCTGACGGCCGATTTCGCCGAGGAGAATTTCGAGGAAGGGCCGGCCCGCGACGGGGAGAAGCGGCTTGGGCCGGCGCGAGGTGAGATCGCCCAAGCGCGTGCCCAGTCCCCCGCACAGGATCGCCACGCGCCCGGGGGGCCGGGCGGGCGACTGTTCACGCGGCGGCCCGCAGTGAAGCGACGGCGCTAGTGCGGAACCGGGGCCAGCCACGTCTCGCTCCCTTGCGAGGTCAGGTGCACGGGCGAGGCCACGGCGCCCTTGGCGTTCAAGGCGTTGATGACCTGCAGCCGATCCTCGGGAGCGACCATGAACATCATGAAGCCGCCGCCGCCGGCGCCCGAGACTTTGCCGCCGAGCGCGCCGCTCGCAAGCGCAAGGTCGTAGAGCTCGTCGATCAAGGGCGTGGTGACGGCGCCGGCGGTGCGCTTTTTCGCCATCCAGGAGCGTGCGAGAATCTCGGCCATGCTGCGCATGTCGCCCGCCAGCATGGTCTGCTTCATCGCCATCGCATCGGCCTTCAACTGGTGGAGCGCTTTCAGGGTCTGCGCGCTGCTTTTCTTCAGGCCGCTCGTCTGCTCGCGAATGATCTTGTCCGATCCGCGCGATACGCCGGTGAAGCAGACGACGAGAGAGGCCTCGAACTCGTTGAGAACGTTCTGGTTCAGCCTGAGCGGATTGACGATGGTGCGATCGTCGGCGAGGAACTCGATGAAATTGACGCCGCCGAACGCCGCGGCGTATTGGTCCTGCTTGCCGCCGGCGAGACCGAGGTCCTTGCGTTCGATGTCGTGGGCCAATCGGGCGACGTCATAGCGGCCGAGCGGCAAGTCGAGATAGGCGCGAAACGCCTCGACCAGCGCGACAACGAGCGCCGACGACGAGCCGAGCCCCGAGCCCGGCGGCGCATCGACCGTGGTCGAGACGGTGACGGCGAGAGGTTCGCCGGCGCAGAAATCGCGCACGATCCGATTGTAGACGCCCCGATGCAGCAGCAATCCGCCCGTCGGGGCGATCTCCGGAGCAAAGTCGTGCGCCTCGTCCTTCGCCAGATCGCGGGCGCGAAATGCAATCTTGTCGTCGGTCCTCGGGCTGATGAACGCATAAGCGTAGCGATCGATGGTGCAATTGAGGACGGCGCCGCCATAGATTTCGCTGTAGGCGGAAAGGTCGGTGCCGCCGCCGGCGAGGCCGAGCCGAAGGGGAACGCGGGAGCGGATGACGTGCTGTCCCGCCAACGCGGCGGGATTCCGGCGCCGTGCCAGCCAAGCGAGATTTTCCGAAGCGACGATTGCAACGGTCATGGATTTTGCGTCCTCAGTGCCCTCGAGCAGGTCATTGCGCGCCGCGTCCAGCCGATGGGCCGCGCGCGGGCTGGCGGGCAGGACCACATCATGAACCGGCCGGGGCGGAAGCCAATTGGTCAACCGGCCCGCATAGGACCGCGGAGGGGGTACTCCTTTTTGTCCTCGCGGCCCGGTCAACGCGCTAGCGCCATGAGTGTCCGTCTTCGCGCCTGCCTTCCGCGGCGGGCGGGCTTGAGGGTTTGCGCCATTCGCCCGGGCATGACGGCCGGACCGAAGGGCGGCAATCGGCGTTGACGGGAACGCCGGCCGAGCAGCGCGGCGGCGCCATCGCGGCGTCCGACACTTCGTCTTGCGCGCCAGCCTGCACCGGTTCCAGCCAGATCTCGCGCCACCAGGTATAGATGGCGCGCGGGCAGAACATGCGGTGGTTGCTGTAGCGCCCTCTGCAGATCGCGCCCTCGAGAATGACCGCGGGCGTCTTCATCCGCTTCAGGTATCCGGTTTTCTCGTCGATGAACCTTTCCACCCGTCCTCTGACGCGATGGACGGTGCCGCAATAGGGCACCATTTCGCCGTCGAACGACATGCCGCGGTTGCGATTGTTAGTGTCGAGGGTGGCGAGAATCTCCTTATAGGCTTTCACTCTGACGAGGTCTCCCGGCTGGAAATTGAGAGCGGCCACCGGCTGGCGATCTCCCGGCTGAAGGCTGCCGTGATGGCGGGGATAGGGAAGCCCGCCCCAAATCGCCTGGAAGCGATCGTAGAGCCAGCGCGCAGGGGTGCCGAGCTTCCGCGTGAAGGCGAGCGTGCCGTAGAAATAGCCCACCCAGAGAAAGCCGCGCGCGATCCGGGCAAGCGTGGCATTCCCCGAAATGTAGTCCTCGACATATTGCCGCGCGTCCCACCAGGGCAGCGGCTGGGTGAAGTCGAGGAGCGCGGTCGCTTGGCACGAGTAGCGCGGCGTGCCGCCGGGCTTGAGATCGTCGGCACGAGTGGCCCGCATGATTTCGGCTTCGGTGCAACCGGCGCCGGGCGTGAGGGGTTGCGCCATGGTTGCCTCGCCATCGACCGGCTTGAGCCATGCCTCCTTCCAGAAGATGAGGCACGCCGCCTGACAGCCGCCATAGGCCTGGCCGTCGCAACGGAGATTGAGGTGTATGCCTCCGGGCAATTTCCGCCCGGGCGAGTCCCAGTTATAGGCGATCGTGTCGCAAGTCTTGTGCGCGCGCTGGAACACCTTGAAGCGTTTCCCGCAATATTGAAGCATCTGCGGCATGAACGGCAGGCCTTCGAGACGGCCTTTCTCGTCGAGGGTGGCAAGGATTTCCTCCTTGCTCCGCACCTCGGCCCAATCGCCAACCTTGAATTTGCTCATGTCAGGTCTCCGCCATGACGACAGCCCGGCCTTCAGCCCGCTGTTGGATCGCCGCCAACGCTTCTGCACCCGCTCCTCCACTCTCCGGATCGCCCTCGCCCGGCGCGGCGCGGGCGGTGCGCATCGCCCTGATGAGGTCGAGATAGAAATCCTTGCCCATGACGAAGATCATGAGGCTGGAATACAGGCCGACCATGATGCCGGTCTCGAGGAAGAGGCGCGCGAGCGGCGTCTGAAACGGATGCCAATAGACCGCGAGGACATGGGCCACGGAGGCGGCGGCAAGCGCAGACAGGAGCGGCCGCACGCTCGCGCGAAGCAGATCGAGCGGCGTTATCGCCGTCCCATGGAGGCACCATACGATATGCGGGACGAGCCAGAGCATCATCACGGTCGAGAAGCCGGCCGCGACCCCCTCGGGTCCATAAGGGAGTCCGACCAGGCATCCGGTGACGACGAGGACGGCGATGACGAGGGCAAGTTGCAGGCTGCGAACATGCCGGTGGCTGGCCCATAGCAACCATCCCATGGGATTGATGATGCCGAAGAACAGCACCGTCGGCGCGAGCAGCTGGAAGATCGGCGCGGCTTCCTGCCATTTCGGCCCGAGCACAACGACAATGATGTCGTGGGCGAACACGGCCGCGAAGATGGTGATGGGAAGGGTCAGCGAGACGTTCAGCGCATAGCCCTTGAGAAAATAGTTTCGGAAGCGCCCCGGATCGTTCTGGAGGCGCGACAGCGCCGAGAAGGTCACGCCGCCGAGCGCCATGTTCAGGTTCGATGTGGGCGTGTTGATGAGCTGGGCGGCGACGCCGTAATAGCCGAGCGCGCTTGCGCCGAAGACACGGCCGACGAGGAACTTATCGAAGCTGTACGTCATATACGAGATCACGCCGTTGATGGTGACGGTGCCGCCGAAATGCAGCATCGGACCGATACCGGCATCCCAGGCGGGCCGACCGGGAACCCAGCCGGTCGCCAGCCAGCTGCTGATCGTGAGAGATGCGGGCAGCGCCACGGCCGCGGCAACGAGCGCCCAATAGCCGTATCCGGCCAGAGCGAGCGCAACGCCGAGGCCAAGGCTCGCGAGCTGGCACGAGAACTCGATGGCGGCGAGGCTGACATAGCGCATCTGCCGCTGAAGCAGCGCAATTTGCTGCACACCGGCGGCGTTGAAGACGAAGCCTATCCCCATCACCGCCATCACCCAGAACAGGCGGGGCTCGTGATAGAAGGCGACGACGAGTGGCGCGATCAGCACGCAGAAGACGCTGAGGGCCGCACCGACGAAGAGATTGATCCAGAACAGCGTCGAGATCTGCTGGTGGCTGACCGTCAGTCTCTGGACCGCGGCCGACGACAATCCGGCGGTGGCGAAAAGATCGAGTACGGCGGTGACAACCGTCACCATGGCCACGATGCCGAAATCTTCCGGCTCGAGCAGCCGCGCCGCGGCGACCATGAAGCCGAGACGCAAGGCGAAGTTCCCGCCCTGGCTGACCAGCTTGGCCAGGCCGCCGCGAAGCGCCATGCGTTTGATGTCCTGAACTCCGACTTCGGCAACTGTCATGGGAACGCCTAGGCTCGATGGAACCCCTGAAGGCGGCCGCGCCTCGCCTCGTTGGGCCTTCGGTCGCGGAGGGAAGAACCGCGCCGTCATCATGGCCCGGCACCGGCAAGACGGGGTGACTAACCGGCCCAAATTGGCCTCACGGACGGAGTACCCCCTTATGTTCCGTTCTTCCACGTCAGGGCGATAAACCGGCCGGCCACGGCGTCGGACAATGGCACGCGCGCGCATCCCAGAAGGTCCTGACGGAATTGACGAATATCGACACCATCGGCGGAGTTGGCCACGCCCGGCGCATCGCGGCATCGGGCTCGGATTTGGGCTTTGCCGCCGGAGCGCTCATTCTCGGGGCGATCGGCTTCAATGCCCTTTTGTGCTTTCTCAATACGCGCGGGATTGCCGTCAGCAATGTCCACGTGATCCTGTCGGAGGTCCTGCTGATCTCCGCCGCGGTCTTCGTCTGCCGCAACCATCTGAGCTTGACCGAGATCTCCGTGCTTGCGCTGATCGTCATCTCCACGGTCGCGATCTCGGCCCTGCGCTACGCCAATGCCCCCGAGGGGGGCTTCGATCCCAAGATCGGGCGCGACCTCATGATCCCCGTCATCTTCTTTCTGTTCGGCAAGGCCGTCGCCGACATCAGGACGGCGGACAGGATCGTTTTCATCGCGACGGCGATCCTCTTGCTCTTTGGCGCCTTCGAGTACTTCTTCCTGGAGACGTTCCTCGAGGTTTTCGGCATCGCCGAATACTATATCGCGCGCGGAACCTTGGAGGCCTCGGACTGGGCGCTCAATGTTTCGCAAGGATTGATGGTCAGCGGCCTGCGCCCGACAGACCAAGGCCGCATTCTTCTCCCCTTCCTCGGCGACCACCGCGTCTCCTCGCTGTTTCTCGAGCCGAGCACGCTCGGCAATTACGGCGCGCTGGTGACGTTGTGGGGCGCGATCCGCTCGCGCATGGAAGGCCGGCTTTTCGTCGGTTTCGTGCTGGCGGGACTCGCGCTCCTCGTCCTCTCCGACACGCGCTTCAACGCCTATTTCCTCGTCCTGGCGCTGCCGGTCCTGATGGCGCCACACCGGCTCACCACGCCCGCGGTCTTCGTCCTGCCGTTCGCGACCATGCTGGCGCTCTATCTCATGGGCGCGGCTTCCGCTGATTCCTTCAACAGCATTCCCATGGTCGATGGGCGTGGCGCCTATGACCGGCTGCTTTATTCCGGCCGGGTGCTGTTCGATTTCGATGCCTACAACTGGCTCGGGCTCGCGCCTTCGCGGGCCCAGACCTTCGACTCCGGCTATGGCTACGTCATCAGCAATATCGGCATCGCCGGCTTCGTGGCGCTTTGGTTCCTCTTCATGTCGCTCAAAGGCGCCAACCGCTACTTCTACGCCTTTCGCAACGTTCTCGCGGTCTATTTCGCGGCGCTGCTGTGCATTTCGGCCTCGCAATTCACCATCAAGATCGCCGCGCTGCTGTGGTTTCTCCTAGGCGTGCTTTCCGCAGTGAAGGCGGCGGATCCGGGCCAGACCCGGCGTTCCGCCGCCGCAACACAAATGTGAACGGACCAATCATGTCGCTCTACACACTTCGCCGTCTGTTTCGTCCCGGCCAATTGCGCAAGGTTCTCGTCGAGAGAGGAACGGAGCCGATCCACCTCAACCTTCTGTCGCTGATCGTCGCGGCCTGCGGAAGCTATCGCGCCAAGGTCGATTTCGACCTCGTCGTGCGGCAGCAATATGCCTTCCCGATCCTGTACGCCGCCGACGCGGCGAAGCGCTACGGTCTCAAGACCGTGTCGATCATCGAATTCGGCGTGGCCGGCGGCGCGGGCCTGCTCAACATGTGCCGCATCGCCGAGCGTACCCGCGCCGCAACCGGAATCGACTTCCGGGTCTACGGCTTCGATACCGGCAAGGGCATGCCGCCAGCGCTCGACTACCGCGACCTGCCCGAGTCGTTTCAGGCCGGCGATTTCCCCATGGACGTGCCGCGCCTGAGGCAGGCCCTGCCCGATTTCGCCGAGCTCATCATCGGCGATGTCGCCGAGACCGTGCCGGCGTTCCTCGGCACGCTCTCGGTCGAGGCGCCGATCGGGTTCGTCGCCGTCGACGTCGATTACTACTCCTCGGCAAAGAAGGCGTTGGAGGTCCTCACCGGAGCGCCCGAGCTTTATCTTCCCGTTGTCCCCGTCTATCTCGACGATATCGGCGTCGATGGCTCGAACCCGTGGACGGGCGAGCTGCTTGCGGTCGACGAGTTCAATCGCGAGAACGGCTTGCGCAAGATCGCGCCCTTCACCCTGCTTCGCTCCCGCCGCATCTTCAAGAACACGCAGTGGATCGACCGGATGTTCGCCGCCCACATCCACGATCATGCCCTGCGCTCGCCCGCGCTGCGCCGGCAGGAGCAGAACGTCCTGCCCAACGAGTACATCAACTGGCGGGGCAAGAAACTCGAGAGCGTCGGGTCGAGCTAGCGCCGCACCGGGGCATCCGGCAGATATTTTTCGATGACGGCCATTTGCGGCGGCTCAACGCCGCCTTGCGGCTGAATATTGGTGAAATAGTCGGCCGGCCACCACTCGCCGCCCGCCCAATAAGTCCAGCCCAGCCAAACGTCGCTGTTGGCGTTGAGGAAGCGCATGACGCGGTCCAGCGCCTCGAGGCAGGTCGCGCCGGGTCCCACGCCGAACTCGCCGAGAAACGCGCGCCTTCCATGCTGGCGCGCCCATTCCGTGACCGGCGTCAACGTCTCGATGCCGATACCGGCGCTTTGGCAATCGGCCCCCGTTCCGGTGAAATCGGCGTCGAAATATTGGTGGACGTCATAGGCGAAATTGCCCTCCGGGTCCTCGACCTTGAGCATCGCCTCGCTATTTGGCGTCCCGTAGCTCGAACCCGGCCAGTCGCGGGCCGAAGACCAGCCGTTGCCTGGCACGAGTATCAGGTTCTTCGCTCCCGCCCCGCGGATGGCGGCGATGGCGGCGTTGGCGGCCTCCAGCCACGTCTCGGTGGGCAGGCCGTTGGGCTCGTTCATCAGCCCGAAGATGACGGCGTCGTTATCCTTGTAGCGCTCGCCGAGCCGCCGCCAGAGATCGGCGAGAGCCTGCGGCGGCAAGCCGGGCGAGCCGAGGACCGCGCCGGCGTAGCGGGCATAGTTGTGAATATCGACGATGACCCGCATGCCCTTCGCCGCGGCAAGGTCGATGACGGCATCGAGGCGCGCGACCTCAGCCTTGTCGAGATCGCCTTGCAGGCGATGCTGAAGGCGTTCCCAGAGCACGGCAATGCGGGCCACGTTCATGTTCTTGGCGGCGAAATAGCCGAGCGTGGACGCCTGCGGGTAGATGTAGTTCGTGCCGAAAGTCCCCGGCAGCGCGTCGGCACCGAAGGCGGCCACGGGGAGATTGACCCCGGCATATTCGACCGGTCCGCTCGACGCTTGCGCCATCGGGGCAAGGCCGGCGGCAAGAAGGAGAGCGAAATATCCGCGGCGAGGCACGTGCTCCTCCGTAATGTTGCCAACGCCCGGCTAGAGGACCCGATCGAGCCCGAGAGCCATCGACCACCGTGCCAGCGAAGGCGGCAGCAGAATGCGCCCCAGGGAGCGAAGCCTCACCACGGCAAGGACGTCGGCCAAGCTGCACCGCTCGAGCTGCGGCCGCCACTTCCGCAATTTTCGCACGACATCGGAAAGGCGCGCGCCCGTGCGGCGATAGAGCACAAGCGTGATCATGGCCTGGTGGGCGACGTATCGCGAAGTCAATCTACGGATCTTTTCCTGCGTGGCGGGCTTGGGCAGCTTCTGGCCGAGGGAAGCGGAAATCTCGTCCATCACCGCGCACAAATCCATGAAGCGGCTGTCGGCGCTGAAAGCGGCGCTCGCACTGTCGTCATGGACGAGATAGATGGCGCAGCGCTCGTTGACGAGCCCGACGCGGCCCTCGAGCAGGACCGGGATCCAGGTCGCCTCGTCGCCGGCGCAAGGATGGGTGGAGTAACCGTTGCGGCGCAGGATATCGGTGCGGATGATGCTGCTGAGAAGCTGGCTCGACAGCTTCCCGTTGAGATATTCCTCGAGGACCTCGGTGCCGGCCCAGATGCCGGTCGAGAGTTTCCTGCTGGCGACGGCCGGCACGCGCCGGCGCTCCGCCGCGCCGAACTCGTCGAGCACGTGAATGTCGAAAAGCGACAAGACGGCCGCAAGGCCGGGCTCCTGCCTGACGAGGGCCACGCATTTCTCGAGGAAGGTCGGATCGAGAAGGTTGTCGTCGGCGATCAGGACAAGATAGTCGCCCCGCGCCTCATCGACACAACGGGCGAAGTTCCTCACCATTCCGATATTTTCCCGGTTGCGGACGACGCGCAAGCGCTCATCGGCGATGGCGCCGAGCATGGCGAGGGTCCCGTCGGTCGAGGCGTTGTCGGAGACCAGAACCTCGATGTTGCCATAGGTCTGCGCCAGGGCGCTCGCGACGCAGTCCTGCAACAGCTTGGCGCGATTGCGCGTCGGGATGGCGATGGTGATGAGCGGGTCGCGCCCGGCGAGATGGGGATCCCGCCGCTCGTCTCGCGCGGGGTAGTCGAACGATCCTGTCACGGCGCCGCCGAGCGGGCCGGGCTGCTCGAAACGCATGGCGGACGACCTAGTAAGCATTGCGGCGGCGCAAGACTTCGAACGCGGTGAGGATGAGGATCTTCACATCGAGCCAGAAGCTCCAGTTCTTGATGTACCAGAGGTCGCATTCGACCCGCCGTTCCATCAGTTCGAGCTGGGCGGTTTCGCCGCGATAGCCGTTGACCTGCGCCCAGCCGGTCAATCCCGGCTTCACATGCTGGCGGAAGGCGTATTTGGCGATGAGCTTGGTATAGCCGTCGTCATGGGCCAAGGCGTGCGGCCGGGGTCCCACGAGCGACATGTGCCCCTGCAGAACGTTGATGAGCTGCGGCAGTTCGTCGATGCTGGCGGCGCGCAGAATGCGGCCGATGCGGGTGACGCGCGGATCGTTGCGGCGCGCCTGCTGGATCGCCTGCCCGTCTTCGAGCACGTTCATCGTCCGGAACTTGAAGATGGTGAACTCCCGCCCGTTGAAGCCCTTGCGCCGCTGACGGAAGATCACGGGTCCGCGCGACTCGAGCTTGACGAGGAGGCCGACCAGGGCGAAGAGCGGAGCGAGCGCGAGCACGAGCCCGCTCGCCGCCAGCACGTCGATGGCGCGCTTCAGGACGAGCTCGCCTTCGGACAGCGGCGCGCGCTGAATCTCGATGGTGAATTCACGTCCCAGCTTCTGCCCTTGGGCGAAGATCGATTCCACGTGCCGGTCCGGGAGCAGCCGAACGGGGATCGGCAGCGTTTGCAGGCGCTCGCAGATCGCATTGCGCCGCTTTTCGTCGCTCCACTGCAAGGCAAGCAAGACACAATCGACGTTGTGCGACCGCGTGAAGCTTATCGCCTCGTCGACGAGGCGAAGATCGCCGACGTCGTCCGGGTCGGTTTGCGGCGGCAAGAGATAGCGCCTGACCTCGCGCGCGCCCGACTTCCACAAGATGCTCGCCTGCGAGAGCTCCGTTGCGGCATCGCGGTCGCCGATGGTGATGGCGCGATCGCCGGCAAGAACGCCCTTTGCGAGCGCGTCCTTGAGCGCGGCGGAGATCCACAGATGGGAGACGAGGAGAAGGGCGAAGCCCGTGACGCCGAAGACGAGGATCGTTCCGCGCGAGAAGTCCGGTCCCGACTTGGCCAGGAACAGGAACAACGCAAGGGTGAGAAGCGCAAGCGACCAGAACACGACGATCGACCGCACCTGGAGTCTGGCATGCACGATCCGGCTCGGGTGGTAATTGCCGCGCGAGGCGCTGCCGAGAACGAACAGCGCGGCAACGATATTGCCGAGGCCCACATAGGGCATGAGGTCGGGAATATCGCCGCGGAGAACAAGCGCGTGGTAGCCCACGCCCGCGGCGATGCAGGCCGCAAGGATCAGGACATAATCGAGAGCGCCGGTCAGCCGGCCGATGGTTCTGTAGCGAATGAAACCGAACAGACGCGAGCGCCCTCGTGCCTCATCACCGCGCCCGATCTCGCCACGGGTCGGCGAACCGAGCAGGCGCGCGCCATCGGAGAGGGGCAGCTCGTTTCTCATGGGAAGGTTCCTCGAAGACCCAGGCTGACGGGCCCGCTCGCAGGCCAGCGAGAGGCATCGAGACTATGTCCCCCTTCCCCGGCCGCCCGCTCCGCGCATTGGTGGTAAGGGAGCGCCCCCTTGGGGCGGCGGCCGGTCTCTGAAGTTCGTGGGGGGTAGCCCTTTGGCGCTGCCCGCGCCGCTAGCCGCCTCACCTAGTCTCGGCCCGGGATCGTTTTCGGCGCGATGCGCCCGTCCCGCGGCTCAATAGAGGTGACGCCCATGCCGGCAAATGCGGAGTCCATCCATACCGAGATCCCGTCGGGACAGGTTCTTCATGCGGTGCTCACGAGCCTGTGGCGGCGCAAGTGGCTGGTGCTGGCCATCGGCATCACGGCCGTCGCGCTCGGGCTCTTCGTTTTGAGAGAACGCCCCGCGCTCTACACGGCCGAGGCGCATATTCGCGGTGAGTTCGCCGCGACCAATACCGTCCCCAAGGAGGAAGAGACTGTCAGCACCGGGGCCGCAAGCTTGGACCCGATCCGCGTGATCGAGACGCAGTCGCTCCTGCTGCAATCGCATCAGGTGGCGCGGCGCGTGGTGCAGGATCTCGGGATCGAGCGGCTCCGCCCGGTGGTGAGCGGAGGCGGATGGCTGTCGGCGCTGCTCTATGGCGATGCCGGGGCGCCGGGCGATGCGCTGGATGTCGCCGCGATCCGGCTCTTGCGCGGGCTTTCGGTCACAAGCGACCCGCGCGCTTATCTGATTACGGTCCGCTATAGCGCGGGCGATCCCGAGCTTGCGGCCGAGATCGCCAATACTTTCGTCGCCGAGCTTCTGCGGAGCATCAAGTTGCAGCAGCTGGTGCAACAGCGTTCCGCCGCGCTCGCGGTCTTGACGAAACAGCTCGGCAAATTCGGCGACAAGCATCCCAGCGTGGCGGAAGCGAAGATGCGCGTCGAGGCCGAGGACGAGCGCTTGCGGGCCGGGCTCGGCGAGACCGGCCAAGCCATCCTGAGAAGCGCCGGCGACAACGTCACCCCCGCCATCGCGACCTTGTCCCGGCCGAAGCCCGCCTTCGTCATCGGCCTGCTTCTCTTCGGCGGACTTGTTTTCGGCGCTGGCGCCGCCCTCTTTCTCGAGCGGGACCGCTGGTGGCGGGCCGTCTCGCAATACTATGCCCACCCGTTCGGCGCGGGTTCCCTCGCCGCGCCCGCCTTGGCGCCCGCAACCCGTTCCGGCAAGGCCGCACGCAGGTCGCCGCGCGAAGCGCCCTTGCGCTCAAGCTAGACAATGAGTTGCAGCGCCTCGAGGCCCTTATAGGCGAAGGCGTTGCCGACAAGGTTGGGCAACACCGCGTCCTTCGCCAACCTGTACCAGGACACGGTCTTGCGCAGCCCTGCCTCGAGCGGTGTTTTCGCTTGCCAACCCAGATCCTCCGCGGCGACCGACGTGTCGGCGCTAACCAAGTTCTCGCCCGGCCGGTCCGGCAGCGCGCCGAACTCCGGCGTGACATCGTGGCCGACGATGGTCACCAGGCGGTCCACGATATCGGTCATGGGAACGAGATGTCCCGTGCCGAGATCGATGGTCTTGCCCTCGATACCGGGCGTGGTCGCGGCGGCGACAAAACCTTCGATGACGTCCGCGATGTAGACCCAATCTGAGGAGTACCTTCCGCTCGAAAGTCTCGGCGGCTCGCGCCGCAGTAGCGACAGCGTGACGGAGGGGATGAGCTTGGTGCGCGCCTGACCGGGGCCGTACGTCATGAACGGGCGCAAGAGAACCACCGGTGTGCCGTAGAGGCTATAAAACATGCGGGCATAGCCCGCAGCGGCCCACTTCGCCGCGGC
The DNA here is from genome assembly GCA_050247995.1 of Methyloceanibacter sp. GTDB lineage: Bacteria > Pseudomonadota > Alphaproteobacteria > Rhizobiales > Methyloligellaceae > Methyloceanibacter. Next base: position 14,362 of record JBFWTF010000008.1, read on the forward strand.
GTAGGGCGCTTGCGGTGTCGTGCCATCGCCGTCGACGGTGGGTTCGGTCAGGGACCCGGACAGGATGACGCGCCGGCAGTCGCATTTGCGCGCCGCCAGCAACAGATTCACGGTGCTCGTGAGCAAGCTGTGAAGGGTGGGCAGAACGAGCGCGGGGTCGGGGCTCGCACCAACCGCTCCGGCAAGGTGATAGACGATGTCGGGTTTGACCGCCGTCATCACCCGATGGGCTGCGGCGACATCGGCGAAATCGGCGACATGCCATGTCAGGCCGGGGGCATGGCCGAGAATGACCCTGCGCGACGTGGCATGGACGTCATGCCCGTCATGCAGCAATCGGCGGCAGAGGTGGCGGCCAATAAAGCCGCTGCCTCCGGTCACGAGGATTTTCAACGCATTACTCACGCCACCCTCGTCGAACTCGCCTCGCGCTTATGCGCTTTTCGGCATGTAGATCAATTCGCCATCCACAGGCGCGCCGTCATCGTAGAGCGCGACAACCTTCTCGGGCAGCCGCGTCAAATCGTTGCCGCGAAGGAAATCGCGCAAGACCGTCCCAGTGCACTCGGCGTCGAGATTGGGCGCGCCCTTCCTGCCCACGACATCGTCGCGATGGACGGTGCGGAAGTCGATGCTGAAGCGGGTAAAGCCCGAGGTGTTGGGCACGCTCGAATGCATCTGTGCGGCCGAGAACAGGATCAGGCCGCCAACGGGGCAGAGCAGGCGCACCTGCGGATCGAGTGCGATCGGGGAGGTCGCGCGCGGCAGCGGGCGCGGGTCTTCCTTGGTGAGCTTGGTCACGCTCGCGCCGCGATGCAGCTTGTTCCAGGTGTAGTAATTGTAGCCGGCCGAGCTGTTGGCGACGGCTTCGTTCCAGTAGCGGGGGTGGAAGGCCATCGCGTTCTCCTGGTCGAGCTCGTAGATCGGCAGCCACCAATTGAGCTGGCAGGGCGGCGCCGAGTACCAGGTGTCGCGGTGCGCGTGCCAGGCATAGGCGATGCCGGTGGTGAGGTAGCCGCTGCTGGTCGAGCTGCGCATTCTCGGCACGTCGAAATAAGTCTTCTCGAGGTCGCAGCCGAGATCGGAGAGGATCGCCTGCAGGTAACGCTTCGATTCCGGGTGGTGGATGAAGGCGGGCTTCAGCTTGCCGAGCAGGTCGGCGTAAGCCTCGACCTCCATGCGGTCCTGCGCGGTTCTCGGGTCGAGCCCGCCGAAGGCGTCCTCGATCATCCCGCGGGCGAAGGCGACCAAGTCCAAGATGCTCTTGCGCGGGGAGAAGACATAGAGCTGCCCGTCGTAGAGCTGCTGGCGCCTGTCGTCGTCGGAAGCCTGCGCATCGTAGTAGATCGTGTTGTTCATCACCCTATCCTGCTCTTGCGGGACGCCCCGCGACGTCATGGGTTTCGGCCGGCCCCGGAAACAAGTCCGGCGGCGGAACAATGCCACGAAACGCCGCCGTTGCAGGCCGAGACATTCGGGCGAAGAGGGTGTTGTGGGGGGTAACTCAAGGCGGCTAGGAGCCTACCTCTTTAGGGGTAGAGAGAGCGGGGTCGGCGACCAGCCGCGGTGCGGTCAGGCGACCACTTTTCTCACGAAAAACGCCTCGGCAAGTCGCGATGGCGCGTTGCACTCGACGCCGCGCAGCCGCATCAGCGACCAGAACGTCTCCTCGTCGAACCACGGGCGCTTCGTCTGCGACGGGAAGGCCTTGAGCAGTCCGGCGATCTTGTTCTTGCAGATATCCTCGGGCAGCGGCACGTAGAAATTGGGACGCCCGAGATCGCCGTCGTATTTCATGATCTCGTATTCGAGGATCATGTGGTCGCGCCACGTGTTCCACGTGAGCTGCGACACCAGCCGGTGATCCTGATGCCGGTCGTCGTCGTGATGGGTCAGGATGAGATCGGGCGCGAAGTTCGCCTTGAGGTCCTCGAAGGCCTCCTTGACGAGCTCGCCCTGGAACGGAAGGAAGCCGTCGCGAAATCCGTAGATCGAAATTTCGCTGTTGCGCGTGCCGGCGAGGAATGCCTCGGCCGAGCGGCGCGCCTCCTCGACCCGCACCGGATTCTCGCCGGCGAGGATCACCCAGCGCACCTCGATATGGGGATACGCCTTGGTAAGCCGCATGATGGTGCCGCCGGCGCCGATCTCGATGTCGTCGCAATGCGCGCCGATGCAGAGCAGGCGCTTCACGCGGCTCATATCCAAAACAGAAAGCATGATTGGCAAAGCCTCTATGTCATCGCCGCCGCGCGGCGCGGGCGAATCCGCGCGCTGCGGTCGCGCTCAGACTTCGCAGAAACGAAACGCCAAGGGTACGGATCAAATGGCTAGAAGCGGCCAGGAATAGGTACTCCTTCCCGGTCATTGTGGCGGTGCGAACGATCCCGGCAAAGTGGATGGGAGCCTGCCGGTCGCTGCCGGCCCGGCGCGATCCCCACGATCCTTCGCGGAGGCGAGAAAATGGACGGTACCGGCCCGGAGACTTCCCTGAGTTCTGCCCAAGAGACGCTCGCCTGCCTCCATTGCGGCCGGGCTCTCCAGCATACCGTGGTCGATCTCGGCATGTCGCCGCTGTGCGAAAGCTTCCTCCCCGAGAGCCAAATCGGGATGCCCGAGACCTACTACCCGCTCCATGTCCGCGTCTGCGACGCCTGCTGGCTGGTACAGCTTCCGCAATTCGTCAGCCCCGCGCATATCTTCACCGAGTACGCGTATTTCTCGTCCTATTCCACGAGCTGGGTCGCCCACGCCAAGTCCTACTGCGAGATGATCCGGGCGCGGCTCGGCCTTGGCCCCAATTCTCTCGTGGTCGAGCTCGGCAGCAACGACGGCTATCTCCTGCAACACTTCCTTGCGCTCGGTCAGCTTGTCCTCGGCATCGAGCCGGCGGCCAATGTGGCCAAGGCCGCGGCCGCCAAGGGCGTGCCCACGCGGGTCGCCTTCTTCGGTTCTGAAGTGGCGAAGGAAGTCGCCGCAGAACACGGGCACGCCGATCTGATCGTGGCCAACAACGTGCTGGCGCAAGTGCCGCAGCTCAACGATTTCGTCGCCGGCATCGCCAACCTCCTCGCGCCGGAGGGAGTGGCGACCATCGAGGTGCCGCATCTCGGCCGCCTGATCGCCGAGAACCAGTTCGACACGATCTACCACGAGCATTTCTCCTACTTCTCGCTCGTCACGGTGAGGCGCATCGCGGCGGCCCACGGGCTCGTGCCGATCGATGTCGAGATGCTGCCGACGCATGGCGGCTCGATGCGCGTCTATCTCGCCCGCAAGGGCACCGCGCGCCCGGTCTCGGTTCGCGTCGGCGAATTGATGGCCGAGGAGCGGCGCGAGGGGCTTGAGTCGCTGTCGGGCTATGCCGATTTCGCCGAGCGCGTGCGGGGCACCAAGCGCAGTCTGCTCGCGACCCTGATCGCCGCCAAAGAAGCCGGCAAGCGAATCTGCGGCTACGGCGCGCCGGGCAAGGGCAACACGCTTCTGAATTATTGCGGGATCGGCCCTGATTTCCTCGATTTCACCGTTGACCGGAACCCTTACAAGCACGGCCTCTATACGCCGGGCCAGCACATCCCGATCAAGCCGGTCGAAGCGCTCGACGCCGCCAAGCCGGACTTCGTGCTGATCCTGCCGTGGAACCTCAAGCAGGAGATCGTCGCGCAAATGCGCCATATCGGCGACTGGGGCGGAAAGTTCATCGTCCCCATCCCCGAGACCGTCATCATCGACCCAAAGACCCTCTGAGGCGCCCGCGCATCGGCGACGAAGACCGCCGCCACGCGCTTGGTCTGACCTGACGCGCAAAGCGAAGCGGCCGGAACAACGCGAGAGAGTTGCTTACGGCCGCCCTCGATGCCCGTGATAGTTCCTTACCTGACCGTAGCGGCTCCCGTCACGTATGACGTTGGCTCGGGGCTCTGCGCCTGATTCAGGATCGAGGGCAGCTCGGCCGGGTTGCCCGGCTTCCGCTTCACTTCGACGACATCGCCCGGCGACAACATCGTTTCGCTGGTCGCATCGAACGTGGCGAGACGCCCGTCGCGCACCCGGCTTATGCGGATCGTATACGCCTCGCCGTCGCTGCCGGCAGCCTCGGCCTTCACCTGGACCAATTTGCGCGCAGGTCCGAGGCCGTTCTCGATCTCGGCGAGGCGTTGCGATGCGTCCTGCAACTCGGCCAGGGTTTGCCGCTCGTGGACCGCCTTGAGCTCGCCGAGCTTCACGTCGATCTCGCCCATGGACTGCCTGAGATGGGCGACCTGGGCTTGCAGATTCGAGAGCTGGGCCTCGACCAGGGACTTCTCGATCTGCTGATTGGTGAGCACGTCTTTCCGCAACAGGCCCTTGCCGAAGAGCAAGTCGAGATCGGTGAGCCGGTCGGTGACGATGGCGAGCCGTTCCTGCTGCTTGCCGACCTCGGAGTTCACGGCATCGATTTCCGCCTGGATGCGCGGGCGCTGGTCCTCAAGAGTTTGCACCTGACGCCGATGGGTCTCGGCGAGCCGCGAAAACGTATCGTTCTCCGCGGTATAGGCCCGATCGAAATCGACGTTGCGGCGATTGAAACCGACGAGAAGCGGAAACACGAAGTTTTCACGGCCGTCGCGTTGGGCCTCGAGGCGCGCCTTCCGCATGAGCAAGGTCATCTGATCCGCCTCGAGCTGGCGCACGCGCTGCTGCGCGCTGATGAAGTCGGACGCGACGGTGTTGAAGGGCTGTTCGAGCGCCTGGCCCTCGCCGCCAGCGGTGGCGATCGCCGCCTTGACCGATAGGCCGAGGATGAAAGGATAGCTCCCCGGCTTTTTCACCTGGCCAGTGACGAAGACGGGCCGATGCTCCTTGATCCGTATGCTAACAGAGGGTTTGAGCAGGACGCCGTCGGCAAACCGATCTTCGATGATCTTTTGCGCCTCGGCGAGCGTGAGCCCGGCGAGATCGACGGCGCCCGCGACCGGCAGGAGGATGCCGCCGCCGCCATCGACGATGAACTCTCCCGAAAGCTGCGGCTGGTCGTACACGACGAGGGTGAGGCGATCGCCGGGAGCGAGCCGGTAGTCGCCCGGAGAAGCGACAGAGGCATCAGCCAGTGCGACCGGATCGTCCGCGGAGGCATCGGCGGCTTGGGCGCCGAGCCCGGTCACGGCGATCGCGACGGCCGCAACCGAAATAAACAACGTCGCCAAACGGCTGGCGCGCGAAGCCAAACCGCGCGGCCGGCTTGTTCGCCATGCGAGTTCTCGAACGATCATTTTTGCGTACTCCCCATTAACGCGTAGGCGACGATCCGCCTGAAGGGCGTGATTTGGATTGAAAGCTAACCGGCTTTTCCCAGCGCAAGGCCCCAGGATTCGGGCCAAGTGGGGGCCCGGAGGGGTTACCTCCAAGGGTTGCGGAGCGCGCCGCGGTCTTTGCCTGAAAATGGCGCCGGCATGGGAGCACGATATCGACCGCAATTCACCGCGACGACCTTCCGGCGTGCCGTCTTCGCCGGCGTGGCGCTTACCGCCGTCCCGGCGGCGGCCCCGGCGGCCACGACCCAAGGCCCGGCCATCGCCGATCTGCTGAAAACCGGCTGGCAAATCGCCGGATACAGCCAGGCTTTCGACAACCGCTCGACCTTCATCCTGTTCCGGCACACGGAAGAGACCTATCTGGTGCAGTGCCGGGTGGGGTACGACGTGACGCGAAATCCCAGCGTTTACACCATCTGCTACGAGCTCCGCTGAGGCTTAAGGCCCTGCGCGAGCCTTATTTTCTGCAAAATGCGATGGGAGAGTTAACGCTGCCGGGAAGGCGGCGCTGCCGCCCCTGAGGCGCTCCGCTACAATAGGCGCGACTAAACCGAACACGAAAAGCTTGCGAAGATTATGTCGGCGGAGCTTGCCTTCAACCGCAACCAGGATGTCGATTACGGCGTGGCCGAAGAGGTCGGCCCCGGCATTCGCCGCATCGTGGCCAACAATCCCGGGCCCTACACCTTTCTCGGCACCAACAGCTACGTCGTCGGGAGCGGCGAGGTTGCCGTCATCGATCCTGGTCCGGCGGACGAGCGCCATCTGAAGGCGATCGCTTCCGCCATCAGGGGCGAGCGCCTGGCCTATATTCTCGTCACGCACAGTCATCGCGATCACTGCGATGGCGCGCGCGGCTTGCAGGCGCTCGCGGGCGGAAAGATCGCCGCGTTCGGGCCGACGGGAGGCCCTCGCGGCGCGGGCGTGCCCGGCCTCGGCGACGCCTTCGTCGATCCGGGCTTCATGCCGGACCGGAAGCTCGAAGACGGCGATTCGATCAGAACAAGGGAATTCGCGCTCGACGTTCTGCATCTGCCCGGGCACGCGCCGGACCATTTGTGTTTCGCGCTCGTCGGCAAGCGGACCGTATTCACCGGCGATCATGTCATGGGCTGGAACACGACGGTCATCGCGCCGCCGGAAGGAAACATGGCGCAGTTCCTCGCCTCGCTCCAGCGCCTGATGAAGCGGCACGACAAGGTGTTCCTGCCGGGCCATGGCGGCCGCATCCAGACCCCGCAACGGGTGGTGAAGGCCTATATGATGCATCGTCGATGGCGCGAGCAGACTATCCTCGCCTGTCTCGACGATGGCGTGTCCACGATTCCGCATATCGTCGAGCGCCTCTATGGAACGCTCGACGCGGAACTGAAAAAGGCGGCTGCACTGTCTGTGCTCGCGCATCTGGAGCACCTCGCCGCGCGCGAGCTCGTGACGGCCGACGGTCCTAGCGGGCTGCTGGGCGTTTTTTCTTCACGCGCTTCTTGACGCGATTCTTCTTGGCGGTGTCCTTCTTGGGGGCCGCTTCTTCCTTGGGCTTGGCCTGTTCGAGCACCGTCTTCTCGCCCTTCTCGAGCGTCGTGTTGATCTCGTCGAAGAGCGCGCGGATGCGCGCGGCATTGGCGCCGAGATCGTACATGCCGTAGCGCGAGACCGACCGCACATCGATCTGGGTGCGGGCGTCGTCGCCTTTGACCTGCACGACCACGTCATCGGTAAAGCCCATGACCAGCGTCTGGTCGGTCGCCTCGATGCGGCCGATGCCGGATTCGCCCGGAGTCTCGCTCGCGGCGATGGTCCAGCCCCGCCGCTCGACCGCCTCCTGCACCAGAGCGAACACCTCGGGCGCTGCGCGCTCGAGGACCATCGGTCCGAGATCGGGAAAGGCATCGACCTGCTCCTCGACCGCGGCGGCGTCGGGATCCTTGATCGGGTTGGCGTCGGCGGGGCGCTGGGCAAGAAGGACATTGAAGGCGAGCGGCTCGTCCGGGCTCGTGGCGATGTCGTTCAGGCGCGGGAGCAATGCCCCCTTGGCAATGAAGAACGTCGGCGCGGCAAGGCCGAGGAGCGCGATCACGATCGCGGCAAAGGCCTGGACCGCGCCGGTGTGTCCGCCGAACCAGATGCGAACGAGGGAAAAGATGGCGACGGCGATGGCGAGCAAGAGGCCTCCGAGGGAAACCCCCATCAGGTTCAGCGCCACAGGCGTCGTCACCAACGAGAAGCGGTGCAGAAGCACGGTCAGGATGAGGAGCTGCACGAAGAAGAGGGCGAGGCGCCGCGCCCAGGTCGCCTCATAGGCTTCCTTGACCGGAAACCGCGCCGTCGCGTAGTGCGCCATCGAATAGTTCATGTCGCAGCCTCAACCCCCGACCGCCGCGGCCGGAACGTGCCCTCGTTCTTATAGCAAGCTATCGCGAGGCCGTGGCAGGTTTGTGGTCGCCCCGCTTCCGGATCAAGGATAGAGCCGGGTCTTGGTCCACGGCGCCTTGGCGTCCGCGCGGCGAAATACGATGCGGTCATGCAGGCGGAACGGCCCGTTCTGCCAAAACTCGATCTCGAGCGGAATGACCCTGTAGCCGTGCCAATGGGCCGGGCGCGGCACCTTGCCGACGCCGAAACTCGCGGTGAGACGCGCGACCTCCGCGACGAGCGCCGCGCGGCTCTTGAGCGGCCGCGATTGACGCGAGGCGCAGGCGCCGATCTGGCTTGCGCGATGACGGGTGGCGAAATAGGCGTCGGCCTCGGCCTCGCTCGCGGGCTCGACGGGACCGCGGATGCGGATCTGCCGGCCGAGGCTCTTCCAATAGAAGAGCAGCGCGGCCTGCGGATTGGCGGCGAGCTCCTCGCCCTTGGCGCTCTCGCTATTGGTATAGAAGACGAAGCCCCGCTCGTCGGCGCCTTTCAAGAGGACCATCCGCACATTGGGCAAACCTGAGGCGTCGGCGGTGGCGACGGCCATCGCCTCGGGATCGGCCGGCTCGGCCGCTTCCGCCTCCGCCATCCAGGCCCGGAACAGGGGAAACGGGTCGGGCGCCTCGGTGAAATCATCGCGCGTCTGGTCGCTCATGGCTTTAGCCGCTGTCTCGATCCTGCCACGGCACGGGCATTTACGTTTTGCTCACCCTGATAGGGCAGGATGGCCTCTGTTGGTAGGGGGCGCGGGGCGTATGGAGTGATTCCCGCGTCGGAGTGGGGGACGAGTTGGTTATGCGTACGTTCCGATGCAACGCTCCTATCATCATTGGGGCGGGCGCTCTTGTATTTTTGTTGGTCGCGCCCGCCCCCTCTCTTCTCAAGGCTGACGAACGCCAAGCCGGGGCCGGAACGGTCGCGGATAACCCGAGCGCTCTGCCGGGCGATAGCGGCGACCGCATCGCTGCGCGGCGCGCGCTCGATTTCGCGCTCAGCGAGCTTGGCGACGGCGCCACGCTGGTGTGGCGGCGCCCAGAGCGGGGGCTGGTCGGAAGGGTCAAGCCGGTGGCGGCCTTCCGCGACGCCAAGGGCCGGGTCTGCCGCACGGTCGTCTACGCGCTCGCGCGCGGCGGCTATCAACAGGAAATCGAAGGCGTTGCCTGCCGGGAGCTGGACGGTTCCTGGTCGCACGCGGGCTAGACAAGGAGTCTCGGCATGTCCCATGTCAGTGGAACGGTCGTCGCATTCGTCCCAACTTTCCACCCCAAGGCGCAAAAAGAGCGGGGTGAGCGCCAAAATCCCGCTTCGCGGTTCACGCCCCTTCTCTCGCGCGGCGAAAGCTTTGGCGCCTTGAGGCGGCGAGGCGAGGAAGCGCGGTCCTTCTCGGCAATCTGCTTCCCAGGCTGGGACCGGGGCTAGAGAAGCAGGTCTCAGCATCGGCCGTCACCCGCCGCGCTGATCGGTCTCATCGGCCTCCGGCAAAAAGCCTTCCGGCCAGGCTGTCCGCGCCCTATAAAACGCCTTCCTTTCGCGGAATTGAGGGCCGATGGCGGGAAGCGGAAATTTGATGGCGGGCAAGCGCGGCGTCGTGTTCGGCGTCGCCAATAACCGCTCGATCGCCTGGGGCATCACCAAGGCGGTGACCGATCAGGGCGCGGAGGTCGCGCTCACCTATCAGGGCGACGCCATCAAGAAGCGGGTCGAGCCTCTGGCGCAGGAGGTGGGCTCAAAGCTCGTGCTCCCTTGCGACGTGACCGACGAAGCGACGGTCGCGGGCGTGTTCGACACCATCGCCAAGGAATGGGGCGGGCTCGATTTCCTGGTTCATGCCGTCGCCTTCTCCGACAAGGAGGAGCTCGACGGGCGCTACGTCGACACGACCAAGGACAATTTCGTCCAGACGCTCCTCATCTCCTGCTACTCCTTCACCGCGCTCGCCAAGCGCGCCGAGCCCTTGATGAGCCAAGGCGGCTCGCTCCTCACCCTCACCTATTACGGCGCCGAGAAGGTCATGCCGCATTACAACGTGATGGGCGTGGCCAAGGCCGCGCTCGAGGCGAGCGTGCGCTATCTCGCCGCCGATCTCGGCAAAAGCGGGATCCGCGTCAACGCGATCTCGGCCGGGCCGATCAAGACGCTCGCCGCCTCTGGCATCGCCGACTTCCGCTATATCCTCAAATGGAACGAGTACAACTCGCCGCTCAGGCGCACGGTGTCGATCGAGGAAGTAGGCGGCGGGGGGCTCTATCTCCTCTCCGATCTTTCGCGCAGCGTCACCGGCGAGGTCCTGCATATCGATGCCGGCTACCACGTCGTCGGCATGAAGAACGAAGACGCCCCCGACATCTCCGTGGTGAAGGAGTAGCGGCCGAGCTTCTCGGCCAAGGCCGCACCTCCGGGTTCCCGCTCTCCCCTTGGGGGAGAGCACACGAGCGCATTTCGCGCTCGTGGTGAGGGGTCAGCGGGCGTAAGCCCGCGTCAAAAGGAGTCACCCCCTCACCCTTCCCGCCATTCGCCGCGCTGCGCGCGGCGGGCGGGAAGCCCTCTCCCTCAAGGGGAGAGGGGGAACTCTCGCAACAGTATGGCCAAGCCGGCGAAACGGTTTGTTGCGAAGTTTGCGCTAGCGTTCGGGCAGCTTGCCGGAAAGCGCCCACGCTTCTAAAAGAACCCATGTCTTTCAACAGTTTCGGCCATCTCTTCCGCATCACCACCTGGGGCGAAAGCCACGGGAAGGCGATCGGCTGCGTGGTCGATGGCTGCCCGCCCGGCATCCCCATCTCCGAGACCGAGATCCAGGCCGACCTCGACAAGCGCCGCCCCGGCCAGTCGCGCTTCACGACCCAGAGACAGGAGCCCGACCGGGTCCGCATCCTGTCCGGCGTCTTCACCGACGAAACGGGCGTTCAAGTCACGACGGGAACGCCGATCGCGCTCGAAATCGAGAATGTCGATGCCCGCTCCAAGGACTACGGCGACATCAAGGACAAGTTCCGCCCCGGCCACGCCGATTACACCTACCTGATGAAATACGGGGTGCGCGATTGGCGGGGCTCGGGCCGCGCCTCCGCGCGCGAGACCGCGACCCGCGTCGCCGCCGGCGCCATCGCCCGCAAAATCGTGCCGGGCCTGGCCGTGCGCGGCGCGCTCGTCCAGATCGGGCCGCACGCGATCGACCGCCGCAATTTCGATTGGAACGAGGTCGCCAACAACCCGTTCTTCTGCCCCGACGCCAAGGCGGCGCAACTCTGGGCCGAATTTCTCGATCAGGTGCGCAAGAAGGGCTCATCGGCCGGCGCCATCATCGAGATCGTGGCCGAGGGCGTGCCGCCCGGCCTCGGCGCGCCGCTCTATGGCAAGCTCGATCAGGACATCGCCTCGGGCTTGATGAGCATCAACGCGGTCAAGGGCGTTGAGATCGGCGCAGGGTTCGCCGCAGCCTCCCTCTCGGGCGAGGAGAACGCCGACGAGATGCGCATGACCAAGGACGGCACGCCGGAGTTCCTGTCGAACCATGCCGGCGGCATCCTCGGCGGCATCTCGACGGGGCAGAAGATCGTGGCGCGCTTCGCCGTGAAGCCGACCTCGTCGATCCTGACGCCGCGCCGCACCGTCGATGCCAAGGGCCACGACACCGAGATCTCGACCAAGGGACGCCACGATCCTTGCGTCGGCATCAGGGCCGTCCCCATCGGCGAGGCGATGGTCGCCATCGTCTTGGCCGACCATTATCTCAGGCATCGCGGCCAGACCGGCAAAGGCTAGGGCTCCGCGCCGAAGCGATGCGGTTCTCGCACGTCGTCGTCTTGACCGGGGCCGGCCTCTCGGCGGAGAGCGGGCTCGGCACGTTCCGCGACAAGGGCGGGCTTTGGGCGGAGTTCGATCTCGAAGCGGTGGCGACGCCGCAGGGCTTCGCCCGCGATCCCAAGCGTGTGCACGACTTCTACAATCTCCGCCGAAGCCGGCTCGGCGCGGCGAAGCCGAACGCGGCGCATCTCGCCCTGGCGCGGCTCGAACGCGAGCACGGCGGCGAAGTTCTGACCGTGACGCAGAACGTCGATCCGCTGCATGAGGCGGCCGGCACCAAAAACCTCATCCACATGCATGGCGAGCTCGCGCGGGTCCTTTGCGCCGCCTGCGGCACGAGCGTGGCGTGGGCCAGCGATCTCTCGACTGAAACCGTCTGCGCGTCCTGCGGCAAAGCCGGCCTCATGCGTCCCGACGTCGTCTGGTTCGGCGAGATGCCGCGCGCGATGGACCGCATCGCCGCGGCGCTTCAGGCTTGCGACCTCTTCATCTCGATCGGCACGAGCGGCAGCGTCTACCCCGCCGCCGGCTTCGTAGCCGAGGCGAGAAGCAGCGGCGCGCACACGGTCGAACTCAATCTCGAGCCTTCGGAAGGAGCGAGCCTGTTCGCCGAAGCCCATTATGGGCCGGCGACGGAAATCGTGCCGGACTACGTCGCGCGGCTGCTCCGCGCCTAACGTTCGAGGTGGGCGACGACCTCGACATGGGGCGAGAACAGGAACTGATCGACGGGCACGATGCGGGCGATGCGGTAGCCGCCATCGACCAGGATGCGGAGGTCGCGGGCGAGCGTGCCGGGATCGCAGGAAACGGCGACGAGCCGGGGGATTTCGGACTCGGCGAGCTTCGCAGCTTGGGACGCGGCTCCTGCCCGCGGCGGATCGAACACCGCCGCCTCATAGGCGCGAAGCTCGCTCACCCCGAGCGGCGCGCGGAAGAGGTCGCGGGTGAACGTCCTCACCGGTTTCAGGCCTTGCGTCTTGCGAAAGGCCTCGGCAAGGGCCCGAAGCGCCGCTTCGTCAGCCTCGAAGGCATCGACTGCGGCAGCCCGCGCCAAGGCGAAGGTTAAAGTACCAAGCCCGGCAAAGAGATCGGCGATGCGCCGGGCGTCGCCGACGCCCTCCCGCACCAGATCCGCCATGACGGTCTCGGCCTCGCCCGAGGCTTGCAGGAAGGCGCCCGCAGGGAGCTTGACCCTTACGCCGGAAAGCTCGATTTCCGGCGCCGCCACGGGCCCGATGCTCTCGCCATCGCAAGTCAGGCGCGCCACGCCGAGAGCGGAGGCCTGCCCGGCAAAGGCGGCAAGCGCCGCTTCCGTGGCCCGCGCGCCCTCGAGCACGACATCGAGGCCGCTTGGCGTCTCGGTGATCCCTACCCTCGCCTCGCGGCGGCCGGAAACGAACCGGCCGAGCGTGGCCTTGAGCCCCGGCAGCCGCGCCACGATGCCGGGAGAGAGAACCGGGCAGACGGCGATGTCGATCAACTCATGGGAACGGGCGCGGCGATAGCCGAGCGCCGCTCCGGTCTTACCCCGCGCCAGCGCGAGCGCGGCGCGCCTCCGGCTTCCGACTGGAACCGGCTTGACCTGCTCGACCTCGGCATCGAGGCCCCGCGCCCTTAAAGCGCCGGCCACTTTCTCGCGTTTCCAGTCGAGATAGGCCGCTCGCTCAAGGTGTTGCAGGGCGCAGCCGCCGCAAACGCCGAAATGCGGGCAGGCCGGCGCGATCCGGTCTGGGCTCGGCCGGAGCACGTCGAGCAGTTCGGCCCGGTCGCTCCCCTGCGTCACCGCGATCCTGACGGTCTCGCCCGGCAAGGCGAAGGGGACGTAAAGCGGGCCGCCAGCGCCCTCGGCGACGCCGTCGCCCTGGGCTCCGAGGCGCGCGATCTCGACCTCACGCTTCATGACGGGCGCCAATCAGGAATTCCTCGTTGCCGCTGCCGCCGCGGATCGGCGACACGATTTCGCCCATGATGGTCCAGCCGGCCTGTTCCTCGATGAATTTCCGTATCTTGGCGAGGGCGTTCAGCCGGTCCGCCTCGCTCCGTACGATCCCGCCTTTGCCGACCGCTTCGCGCCCCGCCTCGAATTGCGGCTTGACCAGGGCGACCAGCCAGGCCCCCGGCGCGGCAAGCCGCAGCGCCGCCGGAAGCACCAGCGCAAGCCCGATGAAGCTCACATCGGCGACGATGGCCGACACTTCCTCACCGATCACCGTCCGGTCGAGCGCCCGGGCGTCGGTGCCTTCAAGCGCGATCACGCGGGGATTGGCCCGGAGTTTGGCGTGGAGCTGGCCCTTGCCAACATCGACGGCATAGACCTTGGCGGCGCCGCGACCGATCAGCACATCGGTGAAACCCCCGGTCGAGGCGCCGAGATCGAGCGCGACC